>NZ_PEBF01000002.1 GCF_002742625.1 Caulobacter sp. FWC2 | reverse complement strand
GCTGAAGGTCATGCTTGGGGTGCTCCGATATACAATCTTCAGCCTAACTTGCGTCGCCTCGGCGCGCAAACCGCGTACGGCCCGCTTTCGGAAAATAAACGAGACAAAAACCGGAGTTTTGACTAGAAAATATCGACATCGGACAGCTCGTCAGAAGCTTCGAGGAAACATCGGACATGCATATCGATCTGAGCGCCAAACGGGTGATTGTGACCGGCGCGAGCCGAGGAATCGGGCGGGCCACGGCCGCGGCCTTCGCCCGCGAAGGCGTGCGGCTGGCGATCTGCTCGCGCAACCCCGACACGCTGTCGGCCGTCGCTGAAGACATGCGCGTGCTTGGCGCCGCGGAGGTCATCGCAGTCGCGCTCGATGTGCGCAATACCGCCGCCGTTCGCGCCTTCGTCAATCAGGTCGCCGAAACCTGGGGCGGCGTCGACGTGCTGGTCAACAACGCCGGCCAGGGCAAGGGCGGCAGCCTCGAAACCTTGGAGCCCGAGGATATCCTCGACCACGCCAACAACATCCAGATCGCCCATTTCCGGTTCGTCCAGGCGGTCGTGCCTCACATGCGCGCGCAACAGTGGGGGCGGATCATCAACATCAACGCCCTGGCCGGGGCCCTGCCGACGCCGGACGGCATTCCCTCGGTGACCAACCGCGCCGCGGGGATCGCCCTGGCCAAGCTCTTGGGCCAGCAGCTGGCCAAGGACAACATCCTGGTCAACAGCCTGAACATGGGTTGGATCGATACGGGCCAGTGGGATCGCCACTACAAGGAGATGCCCCCGTCCATCTCGCGCGAGGAGTTCCTCGAAATGGTGGTCAAGGTCGTGCCCCTCGGTCGGTTCGGCCGTCCCGAGGAGGTGGCCAATGTCTGCCTGTTCTTGGCCAGCGACCTTGCGACCTTCCTGAGCGCGGCCTCGATCGATGTCTCGGGCGGCCTACAGGGCGCGATCGCCTACTATCCCACCCTCAAGCGCGAAATGCAGGAAATGGGGCTGGAGCGTCAGGCCACTCTCGAAGCGGCCTCCGCCGCCTAGGGCCCCACCGCGCCGGGTCGTCATCCCCGCACCGCCGCGGGGATGACGCATCGCGGCCTTGGAGAGGCCCGGCTTAGTGGGCTTCGCTTTGCGGATAGATCGCCAGGCGCGCGATGGTCGCGTGGTCGGCTGCTCAAGCATGAACCGGATGGCCCGAGCGAATATCTTCGGGATCGAGCGCGACCGGATCTTCAATCTTCGCCGCCGCCATCATCCTGTCGAACATCTCGCTTGAGGTCGAACCCGGCGCGATCGATCCGACCTTGACGCCAGCGCCGGCCAGTTCGATCCGCAGCGATTGGGTGAAGGCCTCGAGCGCATGCTTGAGCCCCCATAGACGCCGCCCGCCCGGGAGATCAGGTAGGCGCTGATGCTCGACACGTTGATGATCGCGCCAGACGACTGACCGCGAAACTCTCGAGCGAACACGTAGGACGAGCGCACCACGGCCTCGAAGTTAACCCGGATCATGTAGCTGACGGCGTCGAGATCGATGGTGTCCATCGTTCCGACGGCCATGACCCCGGCATTGTTGATCACCACGTCGGCGCGCGCCAAATCGCGCCTTGGCCAACGCCAGAAGTTGCTCTGGAACATCGGGCTCGGCGATATCCGCCGCCAGCAAGGCGCTGGGGCCCGGCAAGGTCGCGGCCAGCGCCTCGAGCTTCTCCAGCCGGCGGCTCGTCAGCACCAGATTGCACCGGCGTTGCTCAGATCGAGCGCCGTCGCCGCGCCAATGCCGGCGGAGGCCCCGGTCAGGACGACGGTTTTTCCCTTCAACTCCATTGGCCGGGCGCCTTTCTCATGCCTTCGATAGTGGGCCGCATGTCGGCCACGCTGGGCAGGTGCGCGGTGAACCCGCCGTCGACGGAGAGGATCTGGCCGGTGACGTAGGAGCTGAGGTCGGACGCCAGGAACACCACCATGTTGGCGATGTCGCGCGGGGTCCCCAGGCGCGGCACCAGGCAATGGCTCAGGAAGATGTTCTGGATGTGCGCGGGCAGCCGTTGCTCCATGCCCGGCTGGATAATCAGACCTGCGGCGATGGCGTTGACCCGCACGCCCTTGGGGCTATATGCGGTCGCCAGGTGACGGGTCAGGGCGTTCACCGCGCCTTGCCCGCCGCATAGGCGAAATTGCTGACGTCGCCCGAAAGGGACTGGCCCGACGAGATGTTGACAATCGATCCGCCGCCCCGCGCCAGCATCGACGGGATGGCGTGCTTGCAAAACAGCATCGGCGCGCGGGCGTTGATCGACTGGACCTGATCCCAAAGCTCGACGGGCATCTCAGGGATGTCCAGGTCGCGGGATGAAAAGCCCGTCGCGCCGGCGTTGTTGTCGAGGATGTCGACGCCGCCGAAGGTCGCGACGGCGAACTCGACCACCGCCCGGATGTCGTCCTCGTCGGTGATGTCCCCGACCTTGCAGGCCACCTCGTGACCTTGCGCCTGCAAGCGATCGGTGACCGCTGAAAGCTCCGGAGCCCGAAGGTCGGTCAGCACGACCCGCGCGCCCTTTTCGGCCAGCGCCAGCGCCGTCTCCGAGCCGATAGAGCCGGCCGCGCCGGTGACCAGCGCCACCTTGCCGTCCAGTAAACCCATCTGTGTCTCCCCTTGGACGGCTCTAGCCGCCTTGTTGTTCCATCTCCGCGACGTTCGGCGGTCGCGACTGGTAGCCTGGCATGTGCAGACCGCCATCGACGTTGATCAGTTCGCCGGTCACGAAGCGCGACATCTCCGAGGCCAGGAACACCGCGACGGGCGCGATATCCTCTTCAGGGTCGCCGTTGCGCAGCAGAGGCTTGCGCGAGGCCGCCATCTCGGCGAAGCCCGGCATGGCCTCGGCCATGCGGTGAAAGACCGTGCCCATCGCCGCCGGCGACAGCAGGTTGACCCGGATGTTGAACCGCCCCCACTCGTGGGCGGCGCTGCGCGTGAGGCCGCGGAGCGCCGATTTGGTGATGTTGTAGTCGGCGTTCAGCCAGGCGGCTGTCTCCACGTCGATCGAATAGAAGTTGATGATCGAGCCGCCGCCGCGGGCGGCCATGTGGGGCCGCGCGGCTTGCATGGCCCACCACCCCGCCCAGAGCCCGAATGCAGGGTGCTGTCCAGCATCTCGTCGGTCTTCTGCTCGAGCAGGACCTTGGGGCTGAGGGTGAAGGCGTTGTTGACGAGGATGTCGAGGCCGCCGAACAGATCGACCGCCTTCTGCACCGCGCCCTGGATCTGGTCCTTGACGCGCACATCGGCCTTAATCACTTCGGCCCGCCCGCCCAGCTCCTCGGTCAGCTCCGCCTTGATGGTCGCGCAATAGTCCTCGTTGAATTCGGCGACCAGGACGGTCGCGCCTTCCCGGATGAAACGGCGGGCGATGCCGCGGCCGATGCCGCCGCCGCCGCCCGTGACCAAGGCGACCTTGCCGTCGAGCAGCCCCATCAGCGCAGCTCCTCGGGCGTGCGGATGGTCGTGCCGAGGATGGGCCCGACCAGCTGGTGCCCCCAGTAGCTCAGGCGCTCGGCGTTCAGTTCGAAGGGATCGCCGGGCCAGGGGTGGGTTTCGGCGATCACTTCGACGGCGAAGCCCGAAGGGCTGAAGTGGTAGAAGGAGAAATGCGGGTCCTGGGTGTGTTGCCCCAGGGTCATCTGCACTTGGATCTGGCGCTTGTTGACGATGTCCCAGGTTTCGCCGACATCACGGAAGATCGCCGGTCAACAGGCCGATGTGCTGGATGCCCATCCGACCGGGGGCGTGGCCATAGCCGATGTCGTGGCTGGTCAGGTTGTTGAGCCCGGCGCGATAGAACCCGGTCCGGCCCTTGCCCGCGCCCGATCCATACCATTGGAAGCCCATGATATTGATCAGGAAGTCGTCCAGCTCCGGGCCATATTCCGGGGTCATCACCACGACATGGGCCAAAGCCCCGGCCGTAGGTGTTGAAGCCGCCATGGCGACGGCCCGGCACAAACGAGCCAGGCTCGCCCTTCTGGCCGTAGAACAGCTCGTACTGATAGCCCACGGGATCCTTGAATCGGACCACATCGCGCACCCCGCGGCGAACCTTGAGGTCATCGCCGCCCTGCTCCAAGGCGATGCCCGCGTCCTGGAGCTTCTTGACGGCCTTTTCGAACGCGATCCGGTTGACGCATTCCCAGCCGATATAGGCCAGCTTGTCGATCGGCCCAGGCTGGAAGGCGAAACGATAGCGCCGATCGTCCATCTTCAGATAGAGCGCGTCCGGCTCGTCCTCCGGCGAGGGCGCGATGGCCAGACCCAGGACTTCGGGTCCGTAGCTGCGCCAGGCCTCGATGTTGGGGCTTTCAAAGCCCAGATAGCCGATACCCCGGATATCCATGGTCCAGTTCCTCGTCTTGTCGCTTGGCTAACAGGCGGTCGTGCCGCCATCGATGATGATGTCCGCACCGGTGATGAAGGCCGCTTCGTCGGTGGCCAGGAAGGCGGCCATGCCGACGATATCCTCCGGCTCGCCTGGACGGCCGAGCGGAATATTGGCGGTCAGCTGGGCGCGGACGGTGGGGTTTTCGACAAAGGCGCGCGTTCCCGGCGTGACGACGAAGCCGGGGCTGATGCTGTTGGCGCGGATGCCGACCGCGGCGCCCTCCAGCGCCATCTGCCGGGTCATCGCCACCACACCGCCCTTGGTGGCGTTGTGGGCGATGGTTCCGTTGCCGCGCGAGCCCTGCCATCCCGCCGTGGACGCCACATTGATAATCACCCCGCCGTGCTTGGCCAGATGGGGCCAGGCGAACTTCGTCGTCAGGAAGACGAGGTCGAGCTCGTTTCGCAGGGTGTAGCGCCAGTCCTCGATCGAAAGCTCGGCGATCGAGCCGAACTTCGCGGCCGAGGCGTTGTTGTAGAGAATGTCGATCTTGCCGTAGTCGGCGACGGCCTGGTCGATCCAGGCCCGCGCGCCGTCAGGGTCGCCAAGATCGCAGGCCATGGTGGTCATCCTCCCGTCTGGGCGACCAGCCGCGCGGTCTCGGCGCGCCTCGGCGTTGACGTCGCATCCGCGACCACCGCGCCCTCCGCGACGACCGAAGCGCGGCGGCGGCGGCGGCCTGCCGCCCCCGGTGCCTGAGACGCGACGCGCCCGGCCGGGCGCGCCGCCGCGCCTGAGTCGCCGCGCGCGCCAGCGCCCGCGTCTCCGCTCGCCGCATCACGCGCGTCCAGCTCGAGGCGGATGGCCGCATGCTTTTCGCGCGTCAGCGGATAGGTGAAGGCCAGCCAGGCTCCCAGGAGAAACAGCGCCGCCGAAGGACCCGCGAACACCATTTCCAAGCCGGAGATGGCTTGTGGGGTGTTCGCGCCCAGAAGCGCGGGCTTGTAGCCGACCAGAGCCAGGGCGGCGAAGGCCAGGCCGACCGCCAGGGCGCCGCCCAACTTCCAGCTGCTGATCAACAGCGCATAGAGCACGGCGGTTTGATCCGAGCCGGATTCGAGCCGCAGTTCGTCGCCCGCATCGGCCATCATCGCGCGTGGCAGCAGGTTGAAGGCGCCGAACGACAGCCCCCAGCCCATCATGCCCACCGCCATCGCCGGCAGATTGTGGTCAGGCAGGAAGATGAACGCCACGCTGACGATGGCGGCCAGAAGGCCCGATATTCCAAGCACGAAATGCTTGTCGAGCCGCCGCGCCAGCCAGGCTACGGCGGGTACGGTGATCATGGCCGTGACCACCTGGGCGATCAGAACGACGCCGACGGCGCTGCGCTCCAGCCCCTTGGCGGCGGTCACGAAGAACACCAGCATCGCCGAGGCGGTGCCAAACCCAAGGCCAAACAGAAGGTCGATGGCGGCGATCCTGAAGACGGCTTTGCGGCCGACCACGGCCAGATAGGCTTTGATCCCGACGATATGCCTTTGGGTGACGAGCGTGGTCTCCGGGACGCGCCAGGCGGCCAAAGCCACCGCCGGCGCGGTCAGGACGATGATGATCCACCCCATGAGCTGGGTGGGCGGCAAGCCGGTCCCGCCAAGCTTGGCCGAGATGATGGGAAAACCCATCACGGTCAGAATGCCCAGCAGAGAGGCGAACTGAAGCCAGGCATAGACCCGCGAGCGCTCGTCGTAGCCAGCCGCCAGGCCGGAGGCGAGCGCCAGTTGCGCCAGCGACAGGACAGACCACCCCAAGAAACTGGCCGTCAGGGTCACCAGCAGATAGACGGGTCCCACGCCTGGCTTGGCCATGAACAACAGATAGACGGCCAACATGAGCGCCGGCGCGCCCAGGACCAGCCATGGGCGATAGCGGCCCCAGCGGGTGTGGGTTCGATCCATCGCCGCGCCGAGCAGCGGGTCAACGACGATGTCGAACACGCGCACGCTGGTGAAGATCAGGCCGATCAACGCCAGCGGCAGGCCCAGAACCGTCGCATAGTGTTCCGGAATCATGACGACGAGCGGCAGCGACAGCGCCGTTAGCGGCACGCCCAACAAGGACAGCGACAATAGCCCGGGCAGCCTGGGCCGGCCGGACGCGCGGGCTGGGGCGGCGACCGCGCTGCTCGCGGCGTCTGGGACGGCCGTCATCCCTCAACGGCTTCCACGACGATGGCGCCTTGGGGGCAGGACTCTGCGCCTTCGATCGCCCGTTCCAACAGCTCGGCGGGCACGATGTCGGTGGTCACAACCACAAGCCCCCCCTCGAGCTGATAGATCTCGGGGCAGATCTCCACGCAGGTGCCATAGCCGCAGCAGGCGCTTCGGTCCGCCCTGACGCGATGCGGGGTCGCTTCTGAACTCATAACCTTCCTCCGTGCCGGGCGCCCCTTTGGGGCTTCTCCGGAGGGCCAGCGGCCCGTCGTTCCTCACTGAATCGAACAGTTGCATTTTCTATACAGAAATGCCACCTCTGTTCAAAATTATATGGCGCCTAGCGCTGCGGAGGACACCCATGCTGGACCGGACACGGACGACGCTTTCCGACGGGACGACGATCGACGACTTGATCAACGTGCAGACGCGCGAGGTCCAACTTCGGGCGATCTCGGACCCGGAACTCTACGACATCGAGATGCGCAAGGTGTTCGGGAAGACCTGGCTGTTGCTGGGCCATGAGAGCGAGATCCCGAACTCGGGCGACTTCATCACGCGACTGATGGGCTCGGACCCGGTGCTGATCACGCGTCAGAAGGACGGCTCGATCCGGGTTATGCTCAACGTGTGCCCGCACCGGGGCATGCGCGTGTGCACCAGCGACGCGGGCAACGCCAAGGTTCACACCTGCATCTATCACGGCTGGGCGTTCAAGAACGACGGCGACTTCATTGGCGCGCCCGTCGCCGCCGAGCAGATGCACGGCACGATTCTGCCCAAGGAAAAGCTCGGCCTGACCCAGGCGCGCACCCACCTCTACGGGGGCCTGATCTTCGCGACCTGGAATCTCGACGGCCCCTCGTTCGACGAGTTCCTCGGCGAGATGAAGTGGTACTACGACATGCTGTTCCAGCGCACGGATCGGGGCCTGGAAGTTCTCGGCCCTCCGCAGCGCTTCACGATTAAAGCCAACTGGAAGACCGCCTGCGAACAGTCGGCCGCCGACGGCTTCCACACCCTGACGCTGCACCGTTGGCTTGGCGAGTTCGCCAAGTTCGGCGATGGCGACCTGACCACCTCGATGTACGGCACCGAAGTCAGTTCGCTCCAGGGCCATGCGCTGCGGTGCATGCCCGCCGCCAACAAGTTCAAGCAGGCCGCCGGCTTCCGCGACGGGAACCTGACGCTCGAGGAGAAGCTGGCGATCGTGCCGCCGCCCGGCATCACCAAGGAAATGCTGCCCCAGCTGATCCGCAACCTGACGCCTGAACAGCTGGGCCTGCTGGTCGACAGTCCGCCGCAGGTCGGCGGGATGTTCCCCAACGTCCTGATCGCCTTCATCTATGTGCCTCAGCCCGATGGCGAGATCATCGGCCTGACCTCCCTGCACACCTATATTCCTAAGGGGCCGGACGAGCTGGAGTTCTGCAACTTCATCCTGGCCGAGAAGGACGCCCCCGAAGAGCACAAGCAAAAGGCCCTGCAATTCGCGGTCCGGATGCTGGGCACCTCGGGCATGGTCGAGCAGGACGACTCCGACACCTGGCCCCACATCACCCAAACGGCCAAAGGCGCGGCCGCGCGCAACATCACGATGAAGTATCAGGCCGTCTGCACCACGCCTCCGCGGGCCGACTGGCCCGGCCCGGCCCTGGTCTACGAAGGCTTCACCAAGGACGACACCCAGTGGAACTGGTGGCTGGCCTACCGCGACCTGATGAACAGCTCGCTCTGATCATCGCCGCCATCATCAGGACCTGACCGCCATGACCATCGACGTCACCGCTACCGCCGACACCGCCGTCGCGCCGGACGCTTTCCGAGCCAATCGCGTGCCCGTGGGCTCGCCCGCCTATAATCAAATCGCCGAGTTTCTCTATGAGGAGGCCTGGCTGCTCGACGAGATCCGGCTCGCCGAATGGGTCGAGCGCCTCGACACCGATCTGCGTTACACCTGCCCGGTGCGCCAAACCCGGCCCCTGAGCCAGAACGCGGCCTCCATCGTCCGGACCGTGATGCACTTCGACGAAACCTACGCCTCGATCCGAGGCCGGGTCGGACGCATCACCGACACCCGCAGCGCCTGGGCCGAGGATCCGCCGTCTCGCACGCGACGTCTGATCACCAACATTCTGGTCGAATCGACGGACAATCCCGACGAGTTCGAGGTGAAGAGCTATCTGCTCTGCAGCCGCAGCCGCTTCGAGGAAACCAATCTGCTGTTCCTCAGCTGCGTCCGCCACGATCTGCTGCGACGCCATGGCGCCAGCTTCAAGTTGGCGCGGCGGGAAATCATCGTCGACCAGACGGTGCTGGGCTTCCCGAACCTCGCCATCTTTCTCTGAGCTGACACAGCTCTGATCGGCGGCGGTCTGGCTCACCAGACCGTCGCCGATCTTGGTTCCAAGACCAATCCAGGATTTGCCACATGCGCGCCGCCGTCATCTCCGGCAACGGAGTCGCTCCGGTCCTTCAGGATTTTCCCGAACCGACGGCGCGGGTGGGATCGGTCCTTATCGATGTCGACACCGCCGGGCTCGGAGGCTGGGACGTCCTGGGCGCCTATCGTCTCGGCGTTGAATATCCTTGCGTCATCCGCGGCGAGGGCGTTGGCCGCGCCGAGGATGGACGGCGGGTCTATTTCGGCGAACGCTCGATCGCGCCGTGGGGGGCCTGGGCGGAAAAGACCCTGGTTCCGGCGGCGGAGGTCTGGGATGTTCCCGACGACATCGACGATCGCACCGCCATCACCATGGGCATCGCCGGCACCGGGATTCTGGTGCCGTTGGAAGCGGCTAACATCCAGCCCGGGGAGAGCGTACTGATCCTCGGCGCCACGGGCGTCCTGGGACAGATCGGCCTGCAGTTGGCCCGAAGCCTCGGGGCGGGTCGCATCGTGGCCGCAGCCCGCAACCCAGCCGCCCTGGATCGGCTCGTCGAACGCGGCCTGGCCGACGCCGGCGTCGCCCTGGGCGGTGAGAACGACACCGAAGCGCTCAAGGCCGCCAGCGGCGGGGACGGCTTCGACATCGTGCTCGATCTTGTGTTCGGCAAGCCGTTCTTGTCGGCGGTCAAGGCCACCAAGTGGGGCGCGCGGCTGATCACCATCGGCACGGGCGCGGGCCGGGTGGTCGAACTCAACATCGGCGACCTGCTGTTTCGCACCCTCACCTGCATCGGCACCGGACAACGCCCGCCCGCCGATCGCGAAGCGATCTGGCGGCGGCTGCTGGCGATGCAGAAGGCTCAGAAGCTGATCATCGACTACGTCGACTATGACTTCGCCGACGCCGCGGCGGCCTGGGCCGCCCAGGTGTCAGGCCCCCACGCTAAGATCACCGCGAAGGTGCGCTAGGCGCCATGGCGAAGGGCCCTCCCCCCCTTCGCCATGGGCGGCGGACCTCAGTCCGCCGACAGCGCCTTGTCCACCGCGGTGACCAGACGCGGGTCGGCCGCGTCGATATCCGGCGCGAACCGGTCGATGACCTGGCCATCACGACCGACCAGGAATTTTTCGAAATTCCAGACCACCTCGCCCGGACCGCCCGTGGCGATACCATAGCCTTTCAGCCGCGCGCGCATCGGCCCATCGCCGGTCGCCTCCGGCTTCAAGGCCGTCAGCCCCGCGTACAGCGGATGGATGTCGTCGCCCTTGACGCTGATCTTGGCGTAGAGCGGAAAGGTGACGTCGTAGCTGGTCTTGCAGAAGCTGGCGATTTCGTCGTCGGCGCCCGGTTCCTGGCCGTTGAAGTTGTTGGCCGGGAACGCCAGCACCTCCAGGCCCTCGGCCTGCTTGGCGCGATAAAGCGCCTCGAGCCCCTCGTATTGCGGCGTCAATCCGCATTTGGAAGCGACATTGACGATCAGCAGAACCTTACCGGCGTGGTTGGCCAGCGTGTCCGGTTCGCCGCCGATGCGGGTCAAAGGGATGGCGGTGATCGCGTCGGTCATGGGGACTCCATTGATTGCCTGCGGCGCTTGCCGCCGTCAGCGCGCAGCCTAGCAAAGCGCCATCGGCATCGCGCGTCGAAATTAAATTCCGCCATCAGAATTCTTAAGGAACGCGCCCGATGAGCCGTGCGCCGATCGATATTATCCGGACCTTTCTGGACGCCTGGTCCGAGGGGCCCGAGCGGCTCGAGCAGGCGATCCGCGATCTTTTTCGGGCCGACACGGAATGGACCAATATGGGCCTGTCGCGCACGGTCGGCGCCGACGAGGCGCTGGCGCTGGGCGCGCAGTTCGAGGCCAGCATGGGCTATGCGACAATCATCGTGGAAACACTGCATATCGCCGCGACGGGCAATGTCGTCCTGACCGAGCGCGTTGATCGCCTCCTGGCCGCCGACGGGCGCGAGATCGGCGCCTTCTCGATCGCGGGCGTTTTCGAGTTGGACGACGACGGCCGGCTCGTTCGATGGCGAGACTACACCGACCCGGGCGCCGTCAGCGCGATCCACGGACACTGAAGGACCCAAAGCCAAATTCCCATGGACTTCTCTTCTAGAATACTATTCTGCATTTGAAATAATCTGAGTCCGCACAGCGGGCCGAACTTCCGGGAAGGAACACCGATGAGCACCGCCCAGATGGCTCCCAACAAGGATCTTGCCGACGGCTTCGCCCAGGTCGGCGCCCTGTTCGCGGGCAACGACAAGAACCTCGAGGCGATCTATCGCCACCATCGAAACAACCTGCCCGTGATGGAGGGCGACATCTGCGCCGAGCTGGGCGCGGCCTCCTTCGCGGGCCAAACGGGCCGGCCGATCTATACGATCTTCAAGCACGCCGACGTGATGAAGGTGTTGCGCGACACCAAGACCTTCACGAGCGGGATCCTGATGGAGACGGGCCTGGGTCCGTTCCTCGACGGGCTGATGATCACGGGGCTGGACGGCGATGAGCACCGGCAGCTACGCGGCATCTTGCAACCCTCGTTCACGCCCGCGGTCATGGAAGAATGGCGCGAGACCTATATCCGCCCCCTAATCAAGCGCTCGTTCGTTGAGCCGCTCGTGCCGCTGGGCAAGGCCGAGCTGATCGGCAGCGTCGGCGTGATGTTCCCCATTCACGTGGTCTACGCTGTCCTGGGCTTCCAGGACGACGATCCCGCTGCGCTCGAAGCCTTCGCCACCAAGGCGCTGAAAGTGCTGGGCGGCATGGCCAACGACCCGGAGGCCAAACGCGCGGCGTTCCAGGCCTTCCAGGAGCTCTATGACCCGACCCTGGCCGCCGTCCAGGCCCGCCGGGCTTCCGGCGCCGAGGGCGCGGACCTGATCAGCCGCCTGATCCGGGCCGAGTTCGAGGGTCGAACCCTGAACGATCATCAGATCACCAATTTCGTGCGGATGATGCTGCCCGCCGCGTCGGAGACCACCTCCAGGACCTTCGCGATCATGATGACCCACCTCTTCGACCACCCCGAGGTGCTCGAGCGCCTGCGGGCGGATCGGACCTTGATGCGGAAGGTCTTGGACGAGAGCGTCCGCCACGACGCGGTCGCCACGTTCAAGGTCCGCGAGTGCCAGACCGAGGTCACGCTGCAGGACGTGACCATCCCCAAGGGCGCGATCATTTCGGCCTGCGTCGCCTCGGCCAACCGCGACGAGGCCGTGTTTGACAATCCCGACGCGTTCGACATCGACCGCAAGCAGATGGCGGCCTTCGGGTTTGGTTTTGGCGCCCACATGTGCGTCGGGATGTGGCTGGCCAAGGTGGAGATCGAGGAGGCGGTCGGTCTCCTTCTAGACATGCTGCCCAATCTGCGTCTGGACCCGGCCCACCCCCGGCCGGAGGTGCGAGGCGTCTCCTTGCGCGGCCCGGACGCGGTCCATGTGGTGTGGGACGCCCCGTAGGCGCTCGCACCCCATTTCCCGCTGCGCCGCGGCGCGAAGCGCAGGGCCCCCATCGCGCGATGGGGGCCCTTTTGGCGTCGGCGAAACTCTTTTCGGCCGAACATTGCTTATGAAAAAAGCCGCCGACCGTTAAGCGGTCGACGGCCAGTCAGCCCCGAGCGGAACTGCGGGATTAGAAACGCTTGGTGAGGGAGGCTCCGTAGGTTCGCGGCTCGCCGATGAAGTCCGTCGCAAAGCCAAGACCCGCGGCATAGACGTCGGCGAACTGGCGGACGTTGTATTCCTTCTTGGTCAGGTTCTTCCCGTAGATGGCCAGTTCGATGTTGTGAGCGTCGAATTCGACGGTAAAGCGGGCGTTCAGCAGACCATAGCCTGGCGTGCGGGTCAGGACGTTCGCCGTCGCATAGATGCCCTGGGTCGTGGCCGATTGCTGGGCGGCCGGCGTGACCGGATTATAGAACTGCTTGCCCAGATAGGCGTAGTCGGCGTGCAGCGACACGCGCCCGAACGAGGTGGGCAGGGTCTGGGTGGCGCCCAGGTTGAATTGAACCTTGGGAAGCTGCGGCAATTCCTCGCCGCTCCGGTCCACCGGGCAGATCGACGAGGCGCCCGCGGCCTTGCAGCCCGTCAAGGACGCGCCCGGCACGGACTGCTGCTCGATGAACGATCCGCTCTTATACTTGCCGTTCATCAGGCTGAGGCTGCTGGTCAGCTCCATGCCCGTCCAAGGACGGTAGGCGCCTTCCAGCTCCACGCCATAGACCCGGGCGTCGCCGGCGTTGACGATGAATTGGGTGCTGGCCCCAGCCGGCGTCAGCGCCGCGGCGTTGCGCTGAACGTCCGACTGCCAGGAGTGGAAGACGGCGATGTTCGTGCGCAGGCGGTTTTCCAACCATGTGGCCTTTAGGCCCGCTTCGACGTCCCGCGTGGTCTCGGGCCGGAAGGCCGGAAGGCCGCCGGCGCGCGTGTTCCAGCCGCCAGACTTGGACGCCCGCCGCGTCTGCACATAGGCGAACACATCGTCATTGACCTGCCAGTCGATGCCGAATGTCCAAGCGGGATAGTCGAAGCTGGTCTTCTGGGTCTGGGCGCATACGCCCGCGACATCCGGGTTGGGCAGGTTGCACGTCGTGGCGACGCCCCAAGTGGAATAATTATACAGCTTGGTGTCGCGATCGTCCCAGGTCCAGCGAAGCCCGCCCGCGAGCCGGACGGCCTCGGTCAGCTGATAGTAGCCCTGACCGAAGACGCCGACCGAGCGATTGTGCACGTCGGCGAGGTTTTGCCCGGCCAGGCCGGCATAGGGACGGGTGGTGGCCGAATACGGCAGGAAGCCGAAGTTCTGCGACCGGCTGAATTCCTGGCCCTTCTCATCGGAGAAATAGCCGCCCGCGATGTAGGTGAACTTCTCGCCGACGCCCCCGTTGATCTGGAGTTCCTGCGACCATTGCTTGGAGCTGTAGCCGGCCCAGGTCGTCAGGATCGGGGCGGGCGTGCCGTCAGTGTCGACGACGCCGTCGGTATCGCTGAAGCGATAGCCAGTGATCGACTTCAGGGTCACGCCGCCCAGGTCCACCGAACCGTTGAGGCCAAAGCCATAGGCCTCCAGGCGATTGCCCAGCGGCATCGAGTACATGGCCCGGACATTGGCCGGCAGGCTGGCGAAGTTGGGATTGCTCGTCGGGACGAAGAAGCCCGTCGCGTAACTGTCGTAGAAGCCGCGATTGTGCAGGGAGGCGTTCAAGGTCGAAGCCAGACCGAACGGCCCGAACGAGCCGGTGGGCCCAAACAGCTCCGGCGCATAGGCATGCAGGGCGGTGAACTGGCCGTTGTCCTTGATCTTATTATAGTCGCCCGACAGGATCAGGCGAACCGAACCGTCTTCGTATTTGAGCTTGGCGCGAACGAAATCGCTGTCCTGGGCCCAGATGTCGCGGCCCAGCGGAATGTCCTGGCCGTACCCGTCGCGGCTCTTGGTGTTGGCGACCAGTCGGCCGGAGATCTTGTCGGTCAGGCCGCCATTAAGCACGAGGCTGGCGCCGTACTGACCGTAGTTGCCCGCTTCGATCTTCACCAGGCCGCTGTATTGACTGGTCGGGTCAGCGGACAGGATGTTGACCGCGCCGCCGATGGTGTTGCGGCCAAACAGCGTCCCCTGCGGCCCGCGCAGGACTTCGACGCGCTGCAGGTCGAGCAGGTCGGTGAGCCCTTGGGAGGGCCGCGGAATGTAGACGCCATCGACATAGATGGCGACGGCCGGGTCGTTGGAGACCAGGGCCTGCAGGTTGCCTTGGCCGCGCATAGCCACGAAGGCGAAACCCGACGCGGAAGGCGCGCCGGTGGCGATCGAGAGGCTGGGCGTTGTGCGTTGGAGATCGGTGACGTCGGCCACCTGGGCGCGCTCCAGCGCGGCGGCCCCGATCGCGGTGACCGCGACCGGCGTGCTCTGGAGATTTTCCTCCTGCCGGCGGGCGGTGACGACGACTTCTTCCAGCTGGTCCGACTGGGGCGAGGCTTGAGGCGCGGCGCTCTGGGCGAACGCAGGCGCCGTCAGCGCCGTGCAGGCCAGCAGGCCCAGCGCGCTTCCGCGCCACAGAAATTTGGACACAGGTTGATTGGTCCTGAATGGCATCGAAACCTCCCCTCGGGGGTCTAGCGCCCCGCATTTTTATGGCCGCCAGCGAGCGCCATATTTACAGTCAAACTAAACAGAATTGGAAATCTGTCGCAAGAATAAAAATCTGAGATAAGAAGATCATTCCAAAACGCGACGATCAGTCGCGCGCTCGCCACATGGGCGGCCAAGCCTCATCAAGCGCCCATCAAAGCCCCCACCTCCCCGCATACGGATGACAGACGAGACCGGCATGACAGACACAGCCACCCTTTCGGGAAAGAAGATCATCGTCACGGGCGCGGCGCGCGGCATCGGGGCCAGCGCCGCCAGGGCGTTGACCGCGGCCGGCGCGAGAGTCTGCGGTCTGGATGTTTCGGTCGCCGCGGCCGGCGCGCCTGAGGTCAGGGACGCTGGGCGGCTGACCTTCGATCTGTGTGACGTGTCCTCGCGCACCTCGGCGACGGCGGCCATCAATCGGGCCGTCGAAGAGATGGGCGGCCTTGATGTCCTGATCCACGTCGCGGGGGTCCAGCGCTACACGCCCGCGGAGGCGATCACCGACGAGGAGTGGGACCTGGTGGTTGGTGTCAACGCCAAGGGCACGATGATCGCCAACCAAGCCGCCTTCCCCCACCTCAAGGCGCGCGGCGGCCGTATCGTCAATTTCGCGTCCGCGGCCGGCGCCATGGGCCTGCGCGGCTGCGCACACTACGCCGCGTCGAAGGGCGCGGTCCTGGCCTGGACGCGCACGATCGCCCAGGAGTGGGGACGCTACGGCGTCTCGGTCAACGCGGTCGCGCCCGGCATGTGGACGCCGATGTACGACACGACCCGCGCGGGCATGTCGCCCGAGCAGCTCGAGGCCCACGACCGGGGCATGGCCATGATGATCCCGCTGGGCGGTCGGCTCGGCGACCCGGACGCGGACATGGCGCCGGTGCTGGTCTTCCTGGCCAGCGACGCCTCGCGCTTCATCACCGGCCAGACCCTGGCGGTGGATGGCGGTCTGATGATGGTGCGCTAGCTTTGGTCGCCCGCCCCTGCCCGGGGCGCGTCCACGATCGGATTGACCAGCGTCCCGACGCCCTCGATCTCCACGCGCACCACGTCGCCCGGCGTTAACCACTGGGGGCTGGCCGCCGCCGCCGCGCAGCCGGAAGGCGTTCCGGTGGCGATCAAGTCGCCGGGATAGAGCGTGAAGATCGTCGACATCAGGTGAACCAGGTGCGCGACGTCCCAATGCATTTCGGCGATGTCGGCGCTCTGCCGCAGCTCGCCGTTGACGTGGGTGGTGAGCCGCAAGCCCTTGCAGCCTGGCGGCAACTCGTCAGCGGTGACGATCTCGGGACCGAGCCCGCCGGTGTTGAGGAAGTTCTTACCGGCGGTGACCGCCGAAGGGATGTAGTTGTAGGCGCGGACGCTGCCGTCGTTGTGGCAGGCATAGCCGGCGACGTGCTCGAGCGCGCTTTCGCGCGGGATCATCCACCCGCCCCGGCCAATGACAACCATCAGTTCGCCCTCGTAGTCGAGGGTGTCGGAGACTTCCGGCCGCCAGATAGGCCGGTTGTGGGCGACCATGGAATCGGGCGCGCGCAGGAACATGCCTGGAAACGTCGACGCCTCGGCGTTCATTTCGGCGACGTGCTTCATGTAGGTCTTGCCCAGGCCGATGATCTTGTCCGGTCTAGGGATGGGCACCAGGTGGCGCACGCGCTCGAGCGGGTGACGGGCGTGGCCGGGCGCGGCGGCGGCGGCGCGTTCGGCCGCCGCCAGGGCCTGGGGACCAGCCGCCAGCAGCCCGCGGAGGTCTCGCGGCAAATCCGGCGCGGCGACGCCCAGATCGATCACCTCATCGCCCAGACGCACGCCAGTGGTCGGCGCGCCGTTCAGATCAAAGGACAACAATCGCATCGTGATTTCCTTGCGATCGGCGGGCGAGCCGGGAAGCGCGGTCCGCCCGGATCACCGCGCCGCAGAGTTTGGCGCGAGCCGGGCGCGGTTATCAGAAGGCGTAGGAGACACTGGCCCCGTAGGTGCGCGGCGCGCCGATCACCACCGTGTTGAAGTTGCTGGCGGCGAAGGATCCCGAGCGCGCGCCGAAATATTCGTTGGTGAGGTTCTTGCCGTAGAAGGCCACGGTGACCGGCGCCCGCGCCAGCGTGAAGGACGCCTGGGCGTTCAACAGCCCGTAGCCGCCCTGACGAACGGAATTTCGCTGAAAGTCGGTCAGGGGAACCGGGCCCGCGCCAGTGATGGTGACGGTGTTGAGGAAGTAAACTTCGGAGCGGTGATTGTAGTCGACATGCAGGTCCAACCGCCCGGCCGACAGGTCGACCGGGTAGTCGGCGCTGAGCGCCACGGTCGTCTTGGCCACGGTTGGCACCGCCGATCCCTTGTAGGGCCCGTCGGTGAATTCCGGATGGATCAAGCCCAGCGCCGCGTTGAGGCGCAGGCGGCCCACAAGCGCGGTCGCCTCGAACTCGCCGCCATAGATCTCGGCCTTACCCGAATTCAGCACGGCGATGATCACCGGGCTGGCCGAAAGAATGGCGTTCTGCTGAATTCCCGAGAAGGTCGAGAAATAGCCGCTCGCGCCGATCCTGAGGCGCTTGTCGAAGAAGGTGAGCTTGGCGCCGGCCTCATAGCTTCCCACGCTCTCTTCGCCGAATGGCGTGAAGAAGGCGGCGGTCGTGCCGCTGGCCTGCTGAAAGCCGCCCGACCGGTAGCCCTTGGAGAATTTGCCATACAGCAGACCATCTCCAGGGAGCCGGTAGTCGACGCCGAGCGTGAACGGAACGGTGTTGAAGTGGATGTCGCGCGGCGTGTAGAGGCAGCCGCCGGGCGCGGCGTTGAGGCCGATGGCCGTAAAGGGGCAGGCCGCCGGCGTCACCGCCGAGGCGGGCGGTTCGGGATTGGTCGAATTGGCCGCCGAGACGGCAAAGCGCGCGGGCGTATAGACCATGCTGCGCGTGTCCTTGACCGCCCGCAGCCCGGCGGTGAGACGCAGGCGCGGCAGGACTTCCAGGCCGATCTGGCCAAACAGGCTGACCGATTCATTGGTCGGTCGGATCGTGTTGTCCTGAATGGCGGTGGGCACGCGGGTGATGGGCGAATTGCGGATCTTCTCGCGGAAATAGTACGCCCCGGCGGTCCAGGTCAGCCGGTCGGCGAGGGTGGTCCCATAGAGTTGAAGCTCCTGCGAAACCTGGTGGCCGTCCAATTCGAAGGTGCGGACGTCAGCGGTCGGGAAGGGCGTGCCGTCCAGGTCCGCCGCGCCCTCGAAATCGATGTTGCGATACCCTGAGATCGCCTTGAGGGTGGCGAAGCCGAGGTCGGCGGTGAGCGTGCCGGTCCAGTCGTAGACCTTGGACTGGTTGAGGGGATTGTAGCCCGCGTAGCTGGTGCGCGACTTCGGCGCGGCCACATAGGGCGCATATTGCGCGGCCGTCAGGCCAGGCTGATAGGCGTTGAGCACCCACAGCGGCTGATGGTTGGCGCCGGCATAGTGATCGAAGCTGACGTCAAGCCGCATCCGGGAGGTCAGGTCCGCGCGGAGGCTGGCGCGGATATAGTCGTCGTTCTGATCTGCGACATCGCTCGCGAGCGTGGGATTGTAGCCGTATCCGTCGTGCTCGACGTGGCTGTAGACCAGTCGCGCCGCCAGCTTGTCGGCGATGATCGGCAAATTGACCACGCCGGTGCCGGAGATGGCGTTGTAGTTGCCGTATCCCAGCTTCAGCGACCCGCCAAAGTCGTAGGTCGGCTTGTTGGTCGTGATGTTCAACGCCCCACCGATGGTGTTGCGGCCAAACAGCGTGCCCTGCGGACCGCGCAGGACCTCGGCCGAGGCGATGTCCACCATGGCCAGATTGCTGCCCTCAGGACGGGCGTAGTAGATGCCGTCGACATAGGTGCCTACCGCCTGATCCACGTTGGGCAGGACGCCGCCGGGCGCGACGCCACGGATCGCCAGGATCAGGTCGTTGTTCCCATAGGGCGTGGCCGTGAAGGTGATCGACGGCGCGTTCTCGGTCAGGGCGCGGACGTCCGCGATCTGGCGCCGTTCCAGCTCGCGCGCGCCGAAGGCCGTCACCGCGACGGGCACGTCCGCCAAGCGCTCCTCCCGGCGCTGGGCCGTGACGATCACCTCCTCGAGGCCGGTGGGCGCGGCCTGAGGAGCGGCCTGAGGAGCGGCCTGAGGAGCGGCCTGCGCGCTCGCGATCGAGGGCAGGAAAACAAGCGAAACGCCCGCGCAAAGCGCCGATTTCCAGCTGGAATTGGTCATGGATCGTCCCTCCCTTGCGCGCTATGCGCGGCCGCGATCTGGACGATTTCAACGAACTCGCACGATCGCTTATGAGCGGAAGGGAACTCAGCTCCGCATCTAAGTCAATCGCTTTAGTCTGATGGGAGAATTTAATTCTGCTATCAGGATAAAATACCTCGCGGCTGGCCTCGAGTTATCGGCTTGGCTTGATGTCCGTGGTCTCGATGTCCCAGGTGTTTGGCGTCGCGCCCTCGTCGCGAAGCTGGAATTTCAGCACCCGCCCCTGCGGATTGACCGGCAGCTCCGCGCGAAACTCGATGTAGCGCGGCACCGCGTAGTAGGGGACGCGTTCGATTAGCCAGCGGCAGAGCGCCTCCTCCGACAAGACGGCGCCCGGCTTCAACTTGGCGGTCACCTTGAGATCGTCCTCCTGGAGCTTCGATGGCACGGCGTGCACGGCCACCTGCTCGATCGCTGGGTGGGCCAGGATCGAGGTCTCCATCTCGAAGCTGGAGATGTTCTCGCCGCGCCGGCGCAGGTAGTCCTTCTTGCGATCGACGAAATAGAAGAAGCCATCCTCGTCGAACCGGCCGATATCGCCGGTATGGAACCACATGTTGCCCATGACCTTGAGGGTGTCCTCAGGTCGACGCCAATAACCCTTGAAAATGATGTCCGGCATCAGCGGACGGCACACAACCTCGCCGGACACGCCGACGGGCACTTCGTTGTCGTTGTCGTCGAAAATGCGCACGTCCAGCTCTGGCGCGGCCTTGCCAGACGAGCCTTCCGCGTAGGCGCCGTCGGCCGGCATCGAGGTCAGCAATCCCTCGGTCAGACCATAGACGTTGGATCCGATCTTCTTGGCGCCAAAGCGCTCGCGCCAGATCTGCTTGATGTCTTCGGGAAAAGGATTGCCTTTCACCGTGTGGACCTGGCCAAAGCAGCGCGCCATGGCTTCATGCTCCTCGGCGCGCGCGAGCAAGGTCCCCAGCGAGCCCAGGATAGAGACAACGGTCGCGCCGGACGCTTCGATCGCCGGCCAGAAGCCGGAGACCGAGAACTTGGGCGCGAACGAAATCGTCGCCCCGACCAGCATCACCGACACCACCCCGGTGGCGATGGCGTTCATGTGGAACAGCGGCAGGGGCGTCCAGTAGATGTCGTCCGGTCCGAACGGCGCTGACCGCGTCAGCATGCGCGCGAAGTGACACATCTGATTGCCGGTGATCATGCACCCCTTGGAGGGGCCCGTGGTCCCCGAGGTGTAGATCAGCGCATTGAGCGCTCCGGGATCGGGCAGATCCTCGAACGCGCTGTCGTCGCCACCCCGGTGGTCGTCGAGCGAGACGATCGTCAGGGCCGAACCTGGCGCGGGCTCGAAGGCGCCGCGGACCAACACCGTCTTTAGCGCTGTCAGTTGATCCTCGATATCGAGGACGCGCTGCAGGTAGCGCGCCTCGCAGACCAGCAGGAGCGCGCCAGCGTCCTCGATCTGGTGGCGCAAAAACTGCCCGACCAGCGCGGTGTTCAGCGGCACGCTGATCGCGGAGATCTTGTTGGCCGCGATCCAGGTCGTGACCGCGTCGACATTGTTGTCGAGCATCGAGACGATCGGCGTTCCGGCGGCCAAGCCCAGGGCCTTCAACTCGTGAGCGAAACGGTTGCTCGCCAGATCGAACGCGGCGTAGGTGTGCTTTTCGCCACTGAAGTCCAGAAAGACCTTGTCGGGATGCGCGGCGACGGCGCGGCGCAAAGCGGCGACCGGCGTGTCGCGAGGGCCAGTCCGCCATCCTGCCTCGATCGTCTTGGTCATCTTGATCTTTCCGTCCACCTGGCGATCATCCGCCGCCCGTCGCCACAGCCCAGGCGGCGAAGGAGACAGACATCACGTTCCGTCCCTGGACTTGCGCCAACGCCATTCAGTTGCCCTGAAGGCGGGCCAAACCCGCGCGCTTCGCCATGCGAGGCCACTGGGTCACCCATAGTTGGGTGGGCCTCTTTGGTCCAGCACAATTCTGATATTAGTCTTTCGTTCTGTTTTCAGAACTCGATACGGTTACGACAATCTTGCCGGTCACACCCCGCGCGCCCAGCCGCGCGATCGCCCTTCCACCTTCCTCCAACGCATAGCGCTCGGAGATGCGCGGCCGGATCTTGCCCGCCTGATAGAGGTCCAGCAACGCCTTCATGTCCCGCGCGCCGGATTGAGGGTCGCGCGCCATGTAGGCCCCCCAGAAAACGCCGATGATCTGGGCGGCCTTGAGCAGGACGAGATTGAGCGGGATCGCCGGGATTCCGGCCGCAAAGCCCACGACCAGATACCGCCCCTGCGCGGCGATGGCGCGGAATGCCGGCTCTGCATAGGCTCCCCCGACCGGGTCGATGACGACATTGACCCCTTCCCCGCCGCTGGCGGCCCGCACGGCCTCGGTAAAGGCCCTCGCCTGAGCGACACCCTCGAACGCGCCCGGATAATGCACGAGCGCATCGGCGCCGGCCGCGCGGGCGGCTTCGAGCTTGTCGTGCGAAGACGCCGCGGCGACCACGCGAGCGCCTAGGGCCTTCCCCAATTCCACGGCCGCGAGGCCGACACCGCCGCCGGCGCCCAGAACCAAGAGCGTTTCCCCCGGCCGCATGCCTGCGCAGCCCACCAGGGCGTGAAAGACGGTTCCATAGGTCACCTGCAACGCCGCAGCTTCCTCGATGGGCATGGCGTCAGGCAGAACAGTGCACCGGTCCGCCGCCACGATGGCCACCTCGGCCATCGCGCCGAACGGCAGCGACGCCGAAACCCGATCACCCACGCCCGGCGCGGTGACACCCTCGCCGATCGCGCGCACCACGCCGGCCAATTCGCTGCCCGGCGAAAACGGCCGCGCCGGCCGCAGTTGATACTTATCCTCAATGACCAGCAGATCCGGGAAATTGACCCCGCAGGCCTGGACGGCGACAGCGACTTGACCTGGCCCAGGCGAAGGCTCGTCCACATCGCGGATCTTCAGGGTTTCAGGGCCGCCAGGCTCAAAGCTCGTCAGCGCGCGCACGGGAACCTCGCGTGAATGGCGCGAACGCCTGATGGTCCGCAGGACTCTATCTAGCCAGCGGACCGACGGGAAACAATCGCATTATTCTGATACCAGAAGTGCGTTTCGCTTGCCGAATTGCGTCGGCCGTTCTAGCGTCACCGAAAGAGACGCTGCCCAGACCGCGTCCGGAGGATACCCGTGATCGTCAGCCTACGCACGCCCCCCCAACCTCGTTGCCAACGCATGGCGGGCTCGCGGTCGTGAACGCGTCCCCTCCTCCCGCGCTGGTCAAGGGCGCCTGGTACACCCTTGTGATCCTGACACTCGTCTACGTCTCGAACTCGATCGATCGGACAGCCATGTCGATCCTGATCGAGCCGGTGAAGGCCGAATTCAAGCTCTCGGATGGTCAGCTGGGCCTGCTGACGGGGCTAGCCTTCGGACTAACCTATGCGCTGACCGGCCTGCCGATGGGATGGCTGATCGACCGGGTCAACCGGACCAAGCTGCTGGCGATCGTCGTCGCGGTCTGGAGCCTTTGCACCGCCATGTGCGGGCTTGCGCAAAACTACACCGCCTTGGTCTTGGCCCGGCTTGCTGTCGGTGCCTCTGAATCAGCGGCCGCGCCCACGGCGATGTCGATGATCGCCGACCTCTTTCCCAAGAGCCGCCGCTCCACCGCCATGGGCGTGTTCTGGACCAGCACCGCCTTCGGAACGGCCATCAGCCTCGTGCTTGGCGGCGTGATCGCCGCCCACTATGGCTGGCGAGCCGCCTTCTTCGTCGCCGGCGCACCGGGGCTGATCTTGGCGATCCTGATCATCCTGACTGTTCGCGAGCCGCGGCGGGAACGGGATTTGGCCCAAGGCGGCGCGGGCCCCGCGCCGTCCTTTCTCCAGACCCTGCGGTTTGTCTCCGCCAACCCAGCGGTCTTCCACGCCTTCGTCGGCATTGGCCTGGCCTCCTTGGCCATGTCGGGCGTGCCGGTGTGGGCCGCCTCCTTCCTGGTGCGCACCCAAGGCTTCACCCTCCCTCAGGCCGGCCTGATGGCGGGCCTGGGCGTGGGCCTCTTTGGCGCCTTGGGCTCTCTGGTCGGCGGTCCCGTTGGGGACGCGGTTGTCCGTCGCTGGGGCGTCCAGGCCTTGCCGGCCGCTCCAATGGTCGCGTGCGCTCTGGCTTGCGCTTCGGGTCTCGTCTTCGCCTTGGGTTCTTCCCTAACCGTCGTGGCTGTAGCCTTCATCGTCTTCGAGATCGTCTCGCGCGGGTTTACGGCCCCCGCCTATGCGATCTTGGTCACCGGCGTGGAGCCGCGCATGCGGGGCGTTGTCGTCTCCGCCGTGCAGGCCGTGACCAATCTTGTCGGCTACGGCGTTGGTCCGTTGGTCGTCGGCGTGGTCAGCGATCGCGTTGGCGGTCCCCATTCCCTGAAGATCGGCATCGCCGCGGTGATGGGCTTTAGCCTGTGGTCGGGCGTGCATTTTTTGGCCGCCTGGCTGGCCGCGCGCCGCTCCCAGCGCTTTGCCGTCGAGGCCGCGGCATGAGTTTCCCACCTCGCAATTCCCAGGACAGCGAATGCGGCCGCGCACGGCTGGCCGGTCGCGTCGGAGCATGATGACCATGGCGGATGGAGCCATCGAACAAACCGTCCAGATCGAGCGCGTCAATCGCGTGGGCTGGATCGTTCTGAACCGCCCTGGGCAGATCAACGCCATCAATCCCGCCCTGCGTCTCGAAGTCACCCAGGCGCTGGAGCAGCTGGACAGCGATCCCGAAATGGGCGTGATCGTCATCCGGGGCGCTGGCGAGCGCGGCTTTTGCGCCGGCGCCGACATCAAGGCGCAAAGCGACGCGACCTCCCTGCCGACGCTCAGGGCTGGGATGACTCCCGGCTGGATCGAGGCCTTGGATCGGGTCCGCAAACCGGTGATCGCCGCCATTCACGGCTTTTGCCTGGGTGGCGGCCTCGAGATCGCCATGGCGTGCGATATGAGGATCGCCGCGCCAAGCGCGGTGTTCGGCCTGCCCGAAACCAGCCTCGGCTTGATCCCGGGCGGCGGCGGCACGCAACGCCTGCCGCGGATCGTCGGCCTTGGCCGGGCGCTCGATCTCTTACTGACCGGCGAGCGGATCGACGCGGCGGAAGCCCATCGCATCGGCCTGGTTTCACGCTTGGCGACGGCGAGTGATCACCTGATCGACGAAGTCCAGGTCTTGGCCGAGCGCATCGCCGCCAAGCCCGCCTCGGCTCTGGCCTACGTCAAGGAGGCCGCACGCGATGGTCTTGAAATGGATCTTCGCGCCGGACTGAAACTCGAGAAGGATCTATTCGTCCTCCTGATGTCGACCGACGACCGCCGCGAAGCCGCCGCCGCCTTCAAGGAAAAACGCCAACCCGTCTTCACGGGCCGTTAGATGGCCGCCCTTCAACACATTCGGGAGGCGCGGCGATGAGAAAACTTCCCCTGCTCAACGCCGAGACGCAGCCGTTCTGGACCGGCGGCGAGGTCGGTGAACTGCGGATGCACCGCTGCGGGGACTGCGCGCAATTCTTTCACCCTCCAGCGCCGATCTGTCGCCATTGCTCCAGCCTCAACGTCGCGCCCACGGCGGTGTCGGGACGCGGTCGGGTGTTGACGTTCACCATCAATCACCAGGCTTGGACTCCCGACCTCAGCGAGCCCTATGTCGTCGCCATCGTCGAGCTGGAGGAGCAGGCGGGCCTGCGCTTTCTGTCCAACATCGTGAATTGTCCGCCTCAGGCGGTCGAGATCGGCATGCCCGTGACGGTCGTGTTCGAGAACATCGAGGACGTCTGGGTGCCTCTGTTCGAAAGGGCGCAAGCCTAATGGGCGCTCGAATCCTCGAAAAGGACGTCGCCATCGTCGGCGTAGGGCAGTCCGAAGTGGGCCGCCCATCGTCGCGTTCGGCCATGGAGCTGACGGTGGATGCCGCGCTGGAGGCTATCGCCGACGCCGGCCTCACTCCCAAGGACATCGACGGCGTCTGTTCCTGGCCTGGCGACAACGCCAACGGCAGCAGTTTCTCGCCCGTCGGTCCCTTGGCGGTGTTGAGCATGCTGGGCCTGCAATGCAACTGGTTCAGCGGCGGCTATGAGGCGGCCGGGCCGCTCGCCGGCGTGATGAACGGCGCCATGGCGATCGCCACGGGCCTGGCCAAGAACGTTCTGGTCTTTCGCACCATCACCGAGTCGAGCAACCGCCTGAGCGGCAGCAAGGACCAGAGTCTCGCGGCGAAGTCCGGCGCGCGCGACGGCAATTTCATGTGGCAGTGGTGCACGCCGTTCAACGTGCTGTCGGTGGTCAACATCACCGCCATGTACGCCCACAGCCACATGCGCAAGTACGGCACCACGCCCGAGCAATTGGCCCAGATCGCCCTCAACGCCCGTCGCAACGCCCTGCTCAACCCCAAGGCCGTCATGCGCAAGCCGATGACGATGGACGACTACTTCGCCTCGAAGATGATCTCCACGCCGCTGCGGATGTTCGACTGCGATGTCCACTGCGATGCTTCGACCGCCATCGTCTTGTCGCGCAAGGACATCGCCAAGGATCTGCGCAATCGACCGGTGCGTATCGAGGCGATCGGAGCGGCGATGAACCAGCCCTATCTCTGGGATCAGGTCGATCTCACCGCCAACGCAGCGCCCGACGCCGCCGCGGCCATGTGGGCTCGCACCGATTTCAAGCCCGCCGACGTGGACACCGCCCAGCTCTATGACGGCTTTAGCATTCTGACGCTGATGTGGCTTGAGGGGTTGGGCCTTTGTCCCGTGGGGCAGAGCGGCGCCTTCGTGGAGGGCGGCCACCGCATCGCGCTGGATGGCGAACTGCCCTTGAACACCAACGGGGGTCAGTTGTCGGGCGGACGAACACACGGGCTGGGCTACGTGCACGAGGCGTGCACCCAGCTTTGGGGGCGCGCGGGCGAACGCCAGATCCGCGATCCGCGCGTAGCGGTCTGCGCCGCCGGCGGCGGGCCGCTCGCGGGCAGCCTGTTGCTGGTCAGGGACTGAAGACAACGAACGGCCAGCGCGCCGCGCGGCCGACGCTAAGGGAGAACAAGATGAGCCTCTATGACCTGCTGCTCAGCGGCGATCTGATGGTCCACGACGCCGACAAGACGGCCGAACAGATCGTCAGCAAACTGGAAATCCACGGCCATGCGAACTGGCGCCAGGCCTTTCCGGGTCATCCCTATATCGCCCACTTCCTGAGGGTGCACAAATCGCTGGCGGTGTCGCCCACGCGCGTCGAACCCCAGGGCCACCTGGACTTCCCCAATCAGGGCGATCCGATGTTCCCAGGCTTTCTCAAGAGTCTCGAGGATTTTCAGGGGCCGTTCCGGCCCATCAAGACCCACGCCACGGTCCTGGTCTCCGACAACATCGGCGGCGTGATCGAGCACCTGCAGAGCAAGGGCCAGCCCTTCCGTCTGGCCCAGCTGACGCCGGAAATGCCGTTCGATCGACTGTGGGTCGGCTGCACGCCGGAAAAGCCCGTCTATGAGCCGTCCGTCGATGGCGGGCTGTGCATCGAGGTTATCCCCCTGGCGGCTATTCAAATGCCGGCCGAGGCGTTCAACGTCCCCCCGCCCCGCCCTCGCGACCCCAAGCCTGGCGACATGGTGCGGGTCGTCGGCCGTGGCTTCCTGGTGCGCGACCTCGACGATGTCCTGCGCCGTTTAGACCTGAACCTGGATCTACAACCGGCCGGTTCGGTCGAGCAATTGGACCGCGAGGGCTACAAACGCGCCCGCATCGGCTTCAATCTGGGAACCAGCGCGACGCTCGATGTCATCCAACCCACGAAGTGGGACAGCCCGACGGGCCGCTACCTGCACAATTGGGGGCCAGGGCCGCACTACATCCGCATTTCGGTCAACGGCCTTGAGGCCAAGGCTGAACGCTTGGCCGCCCTGGGCGTGAAATTCGAACACATCGAGGACTGCCAGGCCGTCGGCGGCGCTCTGCTGCGCGTCGATCCGGCCGAACTGGGCGGGGCGATCTTCGAATTCTGCGAAGACGAGGGCTGATCGTGGCCCGCGTCGCGCCCCTGCCCCTGGAGGCCCTGCCAGAACCGCTCAGCGCTTCGATCGAACGGGGAACCGCGACGCGGATGCTTTCCAACACCTTACCGGTGCAGATCTGGGCTCACCGGCCGGCCGCGGCCAACGCCTGGCTCGCGACGATGGCGGAGATTCACGAGCGCGGTGTCTTACCGGACCGCCTTCGGGAATTGGTCCGCCTGAAGATCGCCTCGATCACCACCTGTCCGGTCTGCCAAATCGCCCGCAAGTCCGACGACGTCAGCGAGGCTGACGTCGTCGCCTGCAGCGACTGGTCCGATCCGCGCTTCAGTCCGTCCGAACAGGCCGCCCTGCGTTTCGCCGAACTTTTCGCCGGCGATTATTTTTCGCTTGGCGACGAGGTCTACGACCATTTGCGCCTACATTTCAGCGAAGAGCAGATCGTCGAGCTCCACCTGTTCAGCGGCCTGATGCTGGCTGGCGGCCGCATGACCTATGTGCTGAAGGGTTATGAGGACACATCCGCTTGAAGGGCCCCTTCTCGCGCCTGGCGCCCAACGTTCAGGGCGCCGTGTGGCTGCTGCTCTCGGCCGTTACCTTCGTCGGCATGACCATCCTGGTGAAGCACCTCAGCGGCGACTACCCCTCGCACCTGCAGAACTTCTATAGGCAGACCGGGTCGCTGATCGTCGCCATCCCCTTCATGCTCCGCAGCCCGCGGCAGGTGCTGCTGGTGCCCCGCGCGACGATGCCCGCCCTGTTCGTGCGCTCACTGCTCGCCACGGTGGGCATGGTCCTGCTGCTCTACACCTACGAAGCCATGCCAATGGCCGAGGCCAACGCCCTGTCGTTCACCCGGCCGCTATGGGTCGTGCTGCTGGCGGCGCTGTTCCTTCGCGAAACGATCGGCCCAAGCCGGATCGCCGCAGTGGTGGTCGGCTTCATCGGCGTCGTCATCATCATGCGCCCTTGGGGCGCGGACACCGCCTTGGGCTGGCCTCACCTGGCCGCGCTCGTCTCGGCCCTGTGCTTGGCCGGCACGATCACGGGCGTGAAATCCCTGACCCGGGATCTGTCGGCGAGCTCGATCCTGGTCTGGTCCAGTATCATGGGCGAGTTGCTATGCTTGCCGTTGGCCCTGGCCGACTGGCGCTGGCCCAGCCCCGCCGATCTTATCCCGCTGTTTCTGATCGGCCTGCTCAGCGCCGCCAACCAAGTGCTGTTCATCAAAGGGATGGCGGTCGGCGAGGCCGCCGTCCTGGCCCCGATCGACTATGCTCGGCTGGTGTTGTCGATCATCGCGGGTCTGGTCGTATTCGGCGAATGGCCCGACGCCTTCACCTATGTCGGAGCCGGGGTGATCGTGGTCTCGACGCTCTACATCACGATCCGGGAAATCCAGAGCAAGCGGGCCAAGACGCTGGCCATCGACGCTGGCCAGCCGGACGCCTCGAACCCGCTGGGGCTCGGCGCCGCTGACGACAACCGGGCCGGCTGAAAATCTCCGCCCCTAGGAAACGGCCAGGGTAATGCCGGATCCGTTGATCGCCACGGCGGCGTCAGACAGCAGAAAGGCGATGACCTCCGCCGCGTCGGCCGGCTTGATCCATTCGGCGGGGTTGGCGTCGGGCATATCCTGGCGATTGGTCGGCGTGTCGAGGATCGTCGGCAGGATGGCGTTGACGCGAACGCCCGTGCCGCGAAGTTCGGCCGCCAGGCTCCGGGTCATGGCCATCACCCCGGCCTTGGAGGCGGCATAGGGCGCCATGCCGGTCGCTGGATCGATGGCGCCGGCCGCGCCGACATTGACGATCGCGCCCCCCTGCTTCAGCAGACTGGGAAGCGCCGCGCGGCTGGCCAGGGCGGCCGTCAGAAGGTTAGTGCGGAACATGCGATCCCAGGTGCCGGCTTCGCCACCGACGATTGGCTCCCAAACGAAGCCGCCGGCGATGTTGGCCAACCCGTTCACCGACCCCAAGGTCGACGCCACGGCCTCGAACGCCGCCCCCACCGCCGCGGCGTCGGCGAGATCCACCTTCGGCAGCACCAGATCCGCATCGATCTCCATGACGGGCGCGGCGTCCACGGCCGCGACGGCGAAGCCGTCGGCCTTCAAACGCATGACCACGGCCCGACCCAAGGCGCCGGACGCTCCGGTGACGATGACGACATTGGTCATGGCAGGCCTCTTCGTTGCTCAAGACGGAAATGGCGGCGTCTTCTCGCGCGCCATGGCGCGCTGAACGCCAGGCCGTTCGGCCATGCGACGCGCTAGCGCTGAAAAATGCTTCAACTCGGCCATCGGATAGTCGCCCGCGACGCCCCAGGCGTAGAACACCAGCGCATAGGCGTCGGCGACCGAGAGGCGATCGCCCACCAGCCAGTCTCGACCGGTCAGCAACCCGTCGACCTTCCGCAGATTGGCTTCGAACCGACGTCGCCCCTCGGCGCTCAGCGCCTCATGGGTCGTCTGGTCAGGCGTGAAGCGGAACGGGGCTCTCGCCATCCGGCCAGTGATGTGGACGGTGCTCGCGAACCAGGCGGTCAGAGACAGCGCGCTGGCCTGATCGAACCCATCGTCAGGCAGAAGCTGGGCGTGCGGCGCCAGATGCGCGACATGGTGGAGGATGGCGACGTTCTCAGTCAGCAGACGCTCGTCGCACATCAGCGCGGGCACCCCGCCCGCGGGGTTTGTCCGTCGCCAGATCTCGACCGCCTCGGGATCGTGAAGCCGCACCCGGCTGGCTTCGAACGGCAGCCCCGACTCCTCGAGCGCGACATGGGACGCCAGAGAGCAGGTCGTGGGCGTATAGTAGTAGGTGAGTTTGGGCATAGTCATACGACCGCGGGCGCGGCCGACGCGTCCAGATTTTCGTACACGGTGGCGGTCGCCAGGCCGCCAGCGCAGCAGATGGCCTGCAGCCCGTATCGTTGGCCGGTGCGGCGCAACTCGTGGATCAGGCTGGTGGCGATCCGCGCGCCCGTCGCGCCCAACGGATGGCCCAAGGCGATGGCCCCGCCGTTGACGTTCAGTCGATCGGCGTCCACGCCGGTCGCCTGCATCCACATCATCGGCACGCTGGCGAAGGCTTCATTGACCTCGAACAGCGCGATATCGTCAAACGCGAGACCCGCCAGCGCCGCCGCCTTACGGCTGGCGGCGATCGGGCCCTCCAGCATCAGGGTCGGATCCGCCCCGACGACGGCGACGGAGCGGATTCGCGCCAGCGGAGTCAGGTTGAAGCGTTTGACGGCGGCTTCAGAGGCGAGCAGCACCACCGCCGCCCCGTCGGAGATTTGCGAAGCGTTGCCCGCGGTGATGCGCCCCTGCTCACGGAAGCTGGTTTTCAGCGTCGAAAGTTTCTCGCGGCTGGTGTCGCGGCGGATGGTCTGGTCGGCCTCGAGAGGGTCACGCGGCCCCTCCCAGTCTTTTTCGCAGAGCTCGGCGACCGGAACGGCGACGGTTTCGGCGACGAAGCGCCCGGCGTCCGTGGCGGCGGCGGCGCGGCGATGGGACTCGGCGGCGAAATCGTCCAACACGTCACGATCAAAGCCATACTTATCAGCGATCCGCTCGGCCGCCTCGCCCTGCGAAGTCGTCTCGTAGCGATCCGAAACCATCCAGCCGAACGCCTCGCCATGGATGGCTCGATTGGATCCCATCGGCACGCGCGACATTGCCTCGGCGCCGCCGGCGACGACCAGGTCGCTCACGCCAGCGGCGATCTGAGCCGCGCCGATATGGATCGCGGCTTCCGACGATCCGCACTTTCGGTCCACCGTCATGGCTGGAATGCTCTCGGGCCAGCCCGCGCCGAGCAGCGAGGTCCGCGCGATGTTTGCCGACTGCTCGCCGATCTGGGTGACACATCCGAAGATCACGTCGTCGATGTGTTCTGCGCCCACGCCGGCGCGGGCGACCAGCTTATTCAGCGCGTGGGCGCCCAGGTGGTCGGCGCGCACCCCGGCCAACGCACCCCGGAACCGGCCGATCGGCGTGCGCACCGCGGCGACCACATAGACCGGGTTCACAGCTGGCTCCCGCGCATTCCCGAGCCTGGCACCTTCACGCCATTCTCGTACTTGTAGACGCCCCAGCCGACCTTGCGGCCGTAGCGGCCAGCCTTGACCATCTTGATGATCAGCGGACAGGGCCGGAACTTGTCGCCGAGGGTGGCGTGCAGATAGTGCAGCACCGACAGGCGCGTATCCCAGCCGGTAAGGTCGCCCAGTTCGAGCGGTCCCATGGGGTGGTTGAAGCCCATCCTCAAGGCGGTGTCGATGTCTTCGGCGCTCGCGGCGCCTTCTTGCAGCATCCACATCGCTTCGTTGCCGGCCATGGCCGACATCCTGCTCGTGGTCAGCCCGGGCGTTTCGTTGACGACGATCGCGGTCTTGCCCAGCTGGGCGACATAGTCACGGCATAGCGCCACGGCTTCGTCCGTGGTGGCCAGCCCGCGAACCAGCTCCACCAGCTTCATCTTCTGGACGGGGTTGAAGAAGTGCATGCCGATGACCCGCGTCGGGTCCTGGCAGGCGGCCGCGATCTCGGTCACGCTGAGCGCGGAGGTGTTGGTGGCGATCAGGCCCGTCGGGGCCATGACGGCTTCGGCCTTACGCACCACATCGATCTTGATCGCCAGATTTTCCGAAACGGTCTCGACCAGGAGATCGACGCCGACCGCCCCGTCGGACACGCTCTCGGAGGTCGTCAGCGCCGCCAGGGCGGCGGCCGCGACGCCTTCGTCGACCTTACCAAGCCGAACCCCGTCGGCGAGAATGCCCGCGATCGTCTTTTCGGCCTTGGCCAACTGCTCGGATGAAACATCGATCAGGCGCACCTGGTGCCCCGAGGACGCGAACGCGTGCGCGATCCCCACGCCCATCAGGCCAGCGCCTACCACTGCTACCTTGGCCAAAATGTCTTCCCCTTGTTGAACCGGACCGCTCGCGTTGTCGCGAGCGCCGATGCGCCGATGACCGCCGGCGGCGCCGGTCGCGTCAGACGCTGCTCCTCCCGTGCGCGACGGATTCACCGCCGCATCGCCCGCTGAACAGTAAGGGGAAACTCGACCCAGCCGCAAACAAAATTCTCTGTTCAGAACGATATTCTAGCGTGTATAAGTCCAGTCGCTCCAAAGAGAGCCGATCCAACGTCCCTGGGGAGCCCTCGTGAATCTGCTTGATCAGTTCGGCCCGCCTGTTTTGCCGCCAGGCCTGGAGCCGTTGCGCGCGGAGGTTCGCGACTTTCTGGCAAAATGGGGCGCGACCTATCCGGCGGAAAAACGCGCCCTGTCGTGGATGGGTTTTGATCCCGATTTCAGCCGCGCCTTGGGCGCGAAAGGCTGGCTCGGCCTGAGCATCCCGAAGGAATACGGGGGCCACGACGCCTCGCCTTTTGAAAGGTTCGTGGTCAACGAGGAGCTCCTGGCGGCGGGCGCGCCTGTCACCGCCCATTGGATCGCCGATCGGCAAAGCGCGCCTCTCCTGCTGCGCCATGGCACGCCGGCTCAGAAGCAACGTTTTCTCCCGGCCATATGCGCCGGCGAAATGTACTTCTGTATTGGGATGAGCGAGCCTGCGTCGGGCTCGGACCTTGCTTCGGTGCGCACGAAGGCTGAGCGTCAGGGCGACGGCGCCTGGCTGCTGAATGGCCGCAAGGTCTGGACCACCAATGCCGACCGATGCCAAGCCATGATCGCTTTGGTGCGCACCGACGCCGCCAGCGAACGCCATGACGGCTTATCTCAGTTTCTCGTCGATCTCGCGCTTCCCGGCGTGATGATACGACCGATCAAGGATCTGTCCGGCCACGAACATTTCAACGAGGTCACTTTCGAGGACGTGCGGCTGGACGCCGACGCCCTGATCGGGGTCGAGGGCGAGGGTTGGGCGCAGGCCACCTCGGAGTTGGCGTTCGAGCGGAGCGGTCCGGAGCGCTTTCTAAGCGCCATGACGCTGTTCCGCTGCCTTGTCGCGGCGGTGGGTCCCGAACCGGACGCTCGCCAGGCTTTCGAGATCGGGCGCCTGGCGGCCTGGCTGGTGGCTCTAAGGTCGATGTCGATCTCGGTCACCGCGCAGTTGGCGGCCGGCCACGATCCTGTCTGGGCCGCCTCGTGCGTGAAGGATATCGGCACCGGCTACGAGCAGGACACGGTCGAGGTGGCGATGCGGTTGATCGATTCTCTGCCGCCCGGCGCCAAGACCGCCACGACGCGCCGGGTCCTGGCCATTGTCCAAAGCATGGCGCCCTCGTTCTCGTTGCGGGGCGGCACGCGGGAAATCCTTCGCGGCATTCTCGCGCGCGGCCTGGGGGTTCGGTGATGCGATCCTTGCTTCAGAACAGTATTGAACGGCTCTTGGCCGACGCCGTAACACCGGACGCCCTGCGCGCGGCGGAAGCCGGCGCCTGGCCGGCCGATCTGTGGGCCAAAATCGAGGAACTAGGCCTTCCGCTCGCCGCCGTGCCCGAGGACCAGGGCGGCGCGGGCGCAAGTTGGACCGATATTTTCGTCGTCATTCGCGCTTGCGGCGCCGCCGCCGCGCCCGTCCCCCTGCCCGAGACTATCTTGGCCAACGCCCTGCTGGCCGCGGCGGGGCTGCCCCCTCCCGAGAGCGGGCCCGTCGTCTTCGCCAGCGGCGTGGCCGACGGGCCTTTGGCCGATGTCCCCTGGGGACGCCACGCGCAATGGCTGGTGCTCCATGACCCGCGCGCAGGGCGCATTTCGCTGCACGCCCTGACCGAGGCCGTTGTCGCGCCCGGCAACAATGTCGCGGGCGAACCGCGCGACACGGTCACCTTGGCCGCCAGGTCCAAGGTCGCCGAGGCGGCCGCCTCGGCCGAGACGGATACGGTGATGCTCGGCGGCGCCATGTTGCGATCGGCGCAGATGGCCGGCGCCCTGGGTCGCCTGACCGAACTCAGCGCCGACTACGCCAACGAGCGCGTCCAATTCGGCCGCCCCATCGGCAAATTCCAGGCCGTCCAGCAGCAGCTGGCGGTTTTGGCGACCCAAGCGGCCGCGGCCGTCGCCGCATCGGAGGCCGCCTTCCTGATGGCCGCGCCGAGCGCCCAGCGCGTGACCACCGCCTCGGCCAAGGCCGTGGCCGGCGAGGCCGCGGGCGAGGGCGCAGCGATCGCCCACGCTGTTTTCGGCGCCATTGGCTTCACCCATGAACACAGCCTGCACTTCCTGACGCGCCGCCTGTGGGCTTGGCGCGCCGAATATGGGTCCGACGCCTTCTGGACCGACCAACTGGGACGCATCCTCGCGGCGCGAGGCGACGAGGGCCTTTGGCCGCTCGTGACCGCGGCCTTTTGCGGAGACCACTGATGACCGATTTCCTGCTGAAGTCCCGCGAGGGCCCCGTGGCTATCTGGACCCTCAATCGGCCCGAGGCGCGTAACGCCTTCAGCAAGCCCGAGGACATGTTCGAGATCGAGGACGCCTGCGAGGAGGTTCGCGGCGATCCTTCGGTTCGCGTCGTCGTGCTGACCGGCGCGGGCGCGTCCTTCTGCGCTGGCGGCGACATCAAGGCGATGCGCGACCGCACCGGCATCTTCGAAGGCTCGCCTTACCGCCTGCGCAATCGCTATCGCGACGGCATCCAGCGCATCCCGATGGCGCTGTACGAACTCGAGACGCCGGTCATCGCGGCCGTCAACGGACACGCGATCGGCGCGGGGCTCGATCTGGCCTGCATGTGCGATATCCGCATCGCCTCGCAGACGGCGACCTTCGCCGAGAGCTTCGTCAAACTGGGCATTGTCCCGGGAGACGGCGGCGCCTGGCTCTTGCCCCGGATCGTGGGCATGCCGCGCGCCAGCCATATGGCCTTGACCGGCGACGCGCTGAGCGCTCAGACCGCTCTGGATTGGACGCTGGTGACCCAGCTGACCGAGCCGGAGGCGCTCCTCTCCACGGCGCTGGCGCTGGCCCATCGAGTCGCCAGCAGCCCTGGCCACGCGCTTCGCCTCACCAAACGCCTTCTGCGTGAAGGTCAACATATGCGCTTGGGTTCGCTGCTAGAATTGTCATCGGCCTATCAGGCGCTGGCCCATCATACGTCGGACCATGCCGAGGCGGTCGCGGCGATGATCGAAAAGCGTCCCGCCGCCTATACGGACAACTGACGAGTCATGACCATGCGCAAGGTGTTCCGCGACGACCACGAAATGTTCCGCGATCAGGTCCGGCGGTTCGTCGACACCGAGATCGTTCCACATCACGCTCAGTGGGAACGCGATGGCATCGTGCCCCAATCGTTGTGGCTTCGAGCCGGCGAGCAGGGTCTGCTGTGCGTCACCGCGCCCGAAGAATACGGCGGCCCCGGCGGTGACTTTGGCCACAGTGCGGTCCTGATCGAAGAGCTGGCGCGGGTCAACGCCACGGCCGTCGGCTTTACCACCCACTCCGACATCGCCGTGCCCTATCTGGTCAACTACGGCACCGACGCGCAGAAGGCGCGCTGGCTGCCGCGCCTGATCAGCGGCGACCTGATCGCGGTCATCGCCATGTCCGAACCGCAGATCGGCAGCGACTTGCGCGGCATGAAGACCAAGGCCGTCCGGGACGGCGACCACTACATCCTGTCGGGCCAGAAGACCTTCATCACCAACGGTATCAATTCGGGCTTGGCGATCGTCGCGGCGAAGGTCGAGGGCCAAGCCAACCCAAAGGACATCACCCTGTTCTGCGTCGAGGCGGGAACGCCCGGCTTCGACAAGGGCAAGAAGCTGGAGAAGGTCGGTCTTCGCGGCCAGGACACCTCGGAGCTGTTCTTCTCGGACGTGCGGGTGCCGGTCGAAAACCGCTTGGGCGAGGAAAGCAAGGGCTTCGGCTGTCTGATGACCGAGCTGGCCAAGGAGCGGCTGATCATCGGCATCCGCGCCGCCGCCTCGGTGGAGTCGATGCTCGACAAGACCATCGCCTACACCAAGGACCGCATCGTCTTCGGTAAGCCGCTGTTCGAGTTCCAGAACACGCGGTTCAAGCTGGCCGAAGTGAGAGCGCGGAGCCAGATGCTGCGCGTCTTCATCGACGACTGCCTGCAGAAGCTGTTCGACGGCCAGCTGACGGCCGAGACCGCCGCCATGGCCAAACTGACCAGCGCCGAACTGCACGGCCAGTTGCTGGATGAACTCCTCCAGCTTCACGGCGGTTACGGCTATATGAGCGAATACGACGTGGGACGCGCCTGGGTGGATGCGCGCGTTGCCCGCATCTACGCCGGCACGTCCGAGATCATGAAGGAAATCATCGCCCGCACGCTCTGAGGGCGATCTGGAGCACGCCCATGGACCTTGGCATCGCCGGAAAGCGCGCGCTCGTCTGCGCCTCGTCGTCGGGCCTTGGAAAGGCCTGCGCCATCTCGTTGAGCGTCGAAGGCGTCGAGGTGTGGATCAACGGCCGGGACGCCGATCGCCTGGAGGCGGCGGCCCTCGAGATCGAGACCCTGACCGGGCGGCGGCCGCATACGATCCTCGCCGACATCGACACAGCGCAAGGACGGACGACGGCGCTGATCGCCTGCCCCGAGCCCGACATCCTGGTCTGCAACAGCGGCGGCCCCAAGCCTGGCCGACTGGCGGACTGGACCGAGGCGGCCTGGAGCGATGTCGTCGCGGCCAAGATGATCTCGCCGATCCTGTTGATCCAGGCGGTGATCGGCGGCATGCGCCAGAGGGGGTTTGGCCGCGTGGTCGCCATCACCTCGGCCATGGTCAAGACCCCGAAATTCCCGATGGCCCTGTCCACCGGACCCCGCGCGGGACTGACCGCGTTCTGCAAGGCCCTCGCCGGCGAGGCCGCCAGCGACGGCGTCACCGTCAACTGCATCCTACCCGAAAAGATCGAGACCGATCGACTGGCGCAAATGACCCGATCCCTGGCCCGCGCGCGCCAGGTCGACGAGGCCGCGGCCCGCGCCGAAATGATCGGCGCGATCCCCGCTGGCCGGTTCGGGCGCCCCTCGGAGGTGGGTGACGCCTGCGCCTTCCTGTGCTCGGATCGCGCGGGCTATATCACCGGCCAGAACCTGCAACTGGACGGCGGGGCCTATGGCGGCCTGGTCTAGGCGGGCCTGACAATCCGATTGCGCAGCACGCCGATCCCTTCGACGTCCAATTCGACCTCGTCGCCCGGCTTCAGGAACCGCTGGGCCTCCAGGCCGCAGCCGTTGCCGATCGTGCCCGATCCCAGGAACTCGCCCGGATACAGCGTCTCCGACCGCGAGATATAGGCGATCAGATCCTCGAACTTCCAATGCATCGTACTGGTGTTACCCCGACCCCATTCCTCGCCATTGACCCGCGCGATCATGGTCAGGTCGTAGGGGTTGGGCATTTCGTCGGCTGTGACCAGGCAGGGCCCCATCGCGTTGCCGGTGTCGAAATCCTTGCCCTTGGCCGGCCCCAGCTGACCGATCATTTCAACGGATTGCGCGTCGCGGGCGCTAAAATCGTTGTAGATCGTGTAACCGAAGATGTAGTCGCCGGCCTTCTCCGCCGGAACGTCCTTGGCCAGCTTCTTGATGTAGCAGCCATACTCGAGCTCGAAATCCATACTGCGCGAATAGGAGGGCCAGATCACCGCCTCCTCGGAGCCGACTACCGAGAAGCGGTTGGCCTTGTAATAGATCGGCTGTTTGGCGAAGAGGTCGAGAATCCGTTGTTCGGCTGGCGAGGGCCCGGTGTCTGCGATCACCTCGACGCCCTTGGCCTTGGCCCGCATCTCGCGCGCGGCCGAATAGCATTGGCGCAGGTGCAGCTCAAAGCAACTGCAGTCGCGCATTTGGGGCGGTGGCTGGATGGGCGCCCTCAGCTTGACGTCCGCACGGGCCAGGATCGCCGTCTCCGGCGCGGACTTGACCGCTTCCATCGCCTTGTCGAGCGCGTCGTCTCCCCCTTCGATCAACGCCAGGATATCAGCCAGTTCAGCCGCATGGTCTCCATGCCGCTGCTGATGCGCGGCGGCCAAGTCGACGATCCGGCTATCGCCTTCGATGAAGGCCCCCGCCCGGCGACGGCCCTGGGATTCAAATGTGACCAAACGCATCGGCTTCACCCTCCGTTGGCCTCATTCGGCCGGTTCTAGACGCCTGCGCGGTCCGGCCTGCAAGCCGAACCGCGGCGTGTTCTCCTGCCGCGGGACGGCGCGGCCAGTCCTTTCAGAACGGTCGGACGGTCAGTTGCAGCATGATCTCGCGACCGCGATTGACGTTGCCGCTCAGGTCGGCGAGCCCCCCGGTCAGGGCCGACCCCGTTCGGGTAGAGATCCCGGTCTGGGGCACGTTGGAAGCGACGTCGACCCGATATTTTTCCGTCAAGTTGCGCCCCACCAGCGCCAGCTCCCACCGATGGTCGCTGCGGAACACGCGAACGCCAGCGTTCAGGAAGACCACCCCATCCTGCAGGGCGCCAGGATGAAGTTCAGGATGAGGATTGTATTGGGACTTGTAGAGGCCGTCGACGTTCATGCCCCATTCGATTCCCTTGAAACCGCTCTGGCCGGTGTAGGCCGCGCCCAACGACCCGGTCCACTTGGGCGCGTTCACCATGCGCTGGCCCGCCAATTGTTGGCCTGTGTAGCGCCCAGTGGTCGGGTTGATCAGCAGGTTGCACCCTTCGGCGATGGTCTGGCCGATGTAGCAGGTCGCCAGGAAGTCAGTGTACTTGGCGTCGTTGTAGTTGGCCGCGCCGCGGATCGTCAGACCCGGCGCGCCTGCCGGCCTCCAGGTGAAGTCGCTCTCCACACCCTTTACGGTCGCCGCACCGGCGTTGTTTACGCGGATCACCGGCACGCCGCTAGAGTTGTCGAGGGAGTTCACCTGCAGGTTGGTATAGTCGTAGTCGTATGCGGCGGTGTTGACGCGCAACGCCCCGTCAAACAGAAGCGCCTTAACGCCGCCTTCGACCCCTTCGGCCGATTCCGGCAGATAGAGCGCGTTCAGCGGCGTCGTGAAGGCGGCGCCGGTATTGGTGGCCGCAGCGAAGCCGCCCGACTTGAAGCCCTGCTTGTAGGCCCCGTAGAGGGTGAGCCGTGTGGTCGGCCGCCAGGTCAAGGTCACTTCGGGCGAGGTGTTCTTGAAATCCGCCGAGGCGGGCGACACCGGCTGCGGCGCCCCGTCCCGGGTCACCGCGAAATCCTTGGTCTCCTTGCTCCAGCGCAGACCGCCGGCCAGCTCAAGCTTGCCCGTGATGTCCCAGATCGCCTGGCCGAACACCGATCGGGTCTTGCCGTCGATGTCGTGCAGGAAGAGCGGCGCGCCCGCCAGCACGTTGCGGGTGTAGGTCTGCAGATCGGAGTCCTCGTAGAAGGCTCCGACCAGGAAGTTGACCGGCCCGGACAGGTCCGTGGCCAGACGCGCCTCCTGGGTGAACTGAGTGTAGCCGGTATTGCCGGTGAAGTCGTTGGCCGCCACCGCGTCGGAAGGCGCGACAGCGTAGGTGTCGGCGCGGAAATCCTTGTTCTTGGCCCAGCCGGTGACGGATGTCAGGGTTACCCGATCGCTCGGCCGATAGTTCATTTCCAACGAATAGAGTTGCTGGCTGTAGTCGCCAGCGCCGTCCGGATCCGTGAACCCTTCGGGCGAGCCGACCAGAAAGGCCGGGTTGATGTTGCCATTGGCGTAGGTCGCGTCGGCGCGGCAGTTGTCGACCGACAACGCTGCGGCCAAGGCCGGGTTGGCCGCGCCGCCATTCAGGGCCGTGGCCTGCGGCGCCAGTTGGGGCGCGCCATTGGGGCAGTAGATCCGCTGGAACCCGCCCGCTTGATTGTAGCCGATCCCCTTGTTGTCGGCGTAGCTGAGCTTGAGCCGCGCGTCGAAGGCCTCGGTCGGCCGCCACTTCAGGGTGGCGCGCGTGAAGAAGAATTTTTGCTGCGGTCCTCGGTTCGTCGAGCCGGTCACCGAGCCCGACCGGATCGCGTTCGCAGCGGTGGCGGCGCTGTCGGCAATATTGGTGCGCCAGCCGTCCATATCCGCGCCGTAGACGACCAAGCGCGCGCCGAGCGTGCTGGTCAACGGTCCAGAGATCATCGCCTCAAGCTGACGCTCCCGAGCGTTGAACTCATAGCCGCCGCGCACCTCGGCGTCCAACGTCGAGGTCGGGTCGGCCGTGGTGATCGAGATGACGCCGGCCGGGCTGTTCTTGCCGAAGAACAGCGCCTGCGGTCCCCGAAGAACCTCGATCTTCTCCATGTCGATCTGGCCAATGCGCACCGCCCCGCCGCGCGAGAGCTGGATGCCGTCGACATTGACCGCCACCGTCTGCTCGAAGGTCGGGTTTGATCCCGCCGTCGTGCCGACACCGCGCAACGCCACCGTTCCGCCGACGCCCCCCGACACCTCCCCTACGGTGATGCCGGGCGTCACCGCGCGCAGGTCCTGCAGACTGTCAACAGCGAGAGCTTTGAGCTGCGCCGCGCCCAGGACTGTCACCGAGACCGGCACCGAGATCGGCGCCTCGTCGCGACGGCGGGCGGTGACGACAATACTGTCGAGACCGGTGGCGGACTCCTCGGTCGCCGGAGCCTGCGCCTGAACCTGGGCAAGGGCTGGGGCCGACAACATGGACGCCAAGGCCCAGGCCAGGACTCCGCGCGATACGCTCGCTCTCGCATTGGTCATTCAGATCTCTCCCCCGCTCTCGTCTTCGCATCTGTGGCGAAATCCGTTGGAGCCATTGGATCTGCCCGATCGGGCGATCTGCCGCGATGCTAGTCAGAGGCGGGAGACATCGCAAGAAAAAATCTGATACACGAATTTCATTCTGAGTTCTAAACGGGAAGACTCATTTCGAGTCCATGCGGCGCACCGCGCGCACCTAGACGCCGGGCTCGGGCGTAACCATGCCCACGAGCGTCTCGACCAGATCCTCCAGCGTAGCAGCGCCCCAGAACGCATGATTGGGATGCGCGGCCAGCGCCGCTTCTCGCGCCGTCATGATCGCGCGCAGCCCCAAGCTCAGGAACACCAGCCGGCGCTCGAGCATCTCCTGCGGCAAGGCGGAAAGCCGCCGGATATGATCCAGGCACCGCTGATAGCCCCGGTTCCAGCCATCAGCGACGATGGCGTCGAAAGCCACTCGGTTTTGCAGGCTGAAAGTGCTGATGAACCGCAGGTAGTCCCCCTCCCCTCCGCCCTCGCCGAGGTCGGTGGACGGCAGGATCAGCACCTCCATCACGTCTCGCAGCGCATGAGGCCCGCCATCGGCTTCCAGCGCATCGAGCCGGGCGTTGCGGCGCTCATCGATCAGACGCGCGCCGTCGATGACCAGCTGCTCAACCAAGTCGTCTTTGGACCCGAAATAGTAATGCAGCGACGCGCCGTTGCGATGGCCGGCCGCCGTCAGGATTTCGCGCACGGAGACAGCGTCCACGCCCCGCGCGGCGAATAGGCTCTGAGCGGCCCGCTTGATCGCGTCCCTGGCGATGTCGGCTTTCATGGATTGACGGTTTATCCCAGGCATGAAAAATAAATCAACCGTTTCATTCAATCGTTTTAGGCCTCTCGTGGATCTCGACTTCACCGAAAAGCGCGTGCTCGTCATTGGCGGATCGAGCGGGATCGGGCTGGCCTGCGCGCAAGAGTTCGCCAGGCGCGGCGCGACAGTCGCCATAACGGGCACTCGTGCGAACAAGGCCGCCTATGGCGATGGCGCTTCGGCCCTGGAGCCGTTTGAATTTTCCAGCCTGAATCTGGCCACGCCCGGCGCGATCGACCAATGGACCGCGCCTTTTGAGGCTGTTGACGTCGCGATCCTGTCCCAAGGGGCGGTGGAGTACCGGCGCAAGGAGTTCGAGGCCGACACCTTCCGCCACGTGGTGGAAGTTAACCTGACCAGCCTTATGGCCTGCGCCCAGAAGCTGGCGCCGGCGCTCGAGGCGCGGGCCGGAAGCCTGATCATCATCAGTTCGGTGGGCGGCCTGCGCGCCACGCGCGGCAATCCGGCCTATTCGGCGTCCAAGGCCGGCGCGATCCATTTGACGCGGACGCTGGGCGACGCCTGGGCCGGACGCGCCATTCGCGTCAACGGCATCGCGCCGGGCCTGATCGCCACCAAGATGACCGCGGTCACCACCTCCGACCCCGACCGCCTCCAGGAACGCCTAAGGGGCATTCCCCTCAAGCGCCTGGGCCTTCCCAAGGAGGTCGCGGGCGTGGCGCTGTTCCTGGCGTCTCCGCTGGCCTCCTACATCGTGGGCGAGACGATCGTCGTCGATGGCGGCCGCACCCTGTCCTGACAATCAAGTATGAACGGAGGCGGCCAATGGCCTGGGACTTCGAAACCGACCCCGATTTTGCCGAGCAGTTGGCCTGGATCGACGCCTTTGTCCGCGATGAGGTCGAGCCGCTCGACCTCGTCTTGCAAAGCCCATTCGACGTCGACAACCCCCTGAACCAACGTTTCGTTCGTCCGCTGCAGCAACAGGTCAAGGCGCGGGGTCTCTGGGCCTGTCACCTTGGCCCTGAGCTGGGAGGGCCTGGCTATGGCCAGGTCAAGCTGGCCTTGATGAACGAGATTCTGGGGCGCTCGATCTTCGCGCCGACCGTCTTTGGCTGCCAGGCGCCCGATTCCGGCAACGCCGAAATTCTCGCGGTCTACGGCACCGCCGAACAGAAGGCGCGCTATCTCCAGCCCCTGCTCGCCAATGACATCGTCTCCTGCTTTTCGATGACAGAACCGCAGGGCGGCGCCGACCCGACGACCTTTTCGACCCGCGCGGTCCTGAAGGGCGATCAATGGGTGCTCAACGGCGAGAAATGGTTCGCCACCAACGCCCGCTACGCGAGTTTCTTCCTGGTCATGGCCGTTACCGAGCCCGACGCTCCTCCCCATCGACGCCTTTCGGTCTTCATCATTCCCAAGGGCGCGCCCGGGCTCGAGATCGTTCGCAATGTCGGCTACGGCGATCGCGATCCGGCCCATGCCTATTTGCGCTTCACCGATGTCGCCGTTCCGCTCGATCATATGCTGGGCGGCCGCGGCGACGGCTTTGTCGTGGCCCAGGTTCGATTGGGCGGCGGTCGTATTCACCACGCCATGAGAACGATCGGAAAAGCCCGCCAAGCGTTCGACATGCTGTGCGATCGCGCCCTGTCGCGCATCACGCGCAACGAGCTGCTGGCCGACAAGCAACTGGTTCAGGAGAAGATCGCCGACAGCTGGATCGAACTCGAGCAATTTCGCCTGCTGGTCCTACGCACGGCCTGGAAGATCGATCGCGAGCAGGACTACAACAAGGTGCGTGGCGACATTTCGGCGGTCAAGGCGGCCATGCCCAAGGTGCTCCACGACATCGCCGCGCGCGCGGTCTATGTCCACGGCTGTCTGGGACTGTCGAACGAGACGCCGTTGGCGGCGATGGTGCTGGACTCGTTCCAGGTCGGTTTGGCAGACGGACCGACCGACATTCACAAGGTGACCCTGGCCAAGCAGCTCCTGCGAGGCCGAAAGCGTTCGCCGGGTCTCTTTCCGGATTACCATCTGCCCGCGCGTCGTCAGGCGGCGCTGAGCAAGCTTGGCCTGACCGGCGGCGAGGCGGGTCTGAGGGCGGCGGTCGCATGACCATCGATCGTCCCCACGGTCTCGAGTTGGTCGACCTCGACTCCCTGTCCGCGTGGATGGATGGCGAAGGTTTGGGTTCGGGCCCCATCGTCGACGTCGTTCAATTAACCGGCGGCTCGCAGAATGTCCTGCTACGCTTCAACCGAAGCGGTCGCGGCTACGTCCTGCGCCGTCCGCCCGCCAATCCGCGCCATGACGGCAGCGATACGATGCGGCGCGAGGCGCGCGTGCTCAAGGCGCTCAGGGGATCGGGCGTGCCTCACGCCGGCCTGATCGCCGCGTGCGACGACGCCTCGGTGCTCGGGGCGGCGTTCTACTTGATGGAACCGCTTGAGGGATTCAACGCCGCGGTGGGCATGCCGCCCCTGCACGCCGGGTCGCCCGCGGCGCGGCGCGCGATGGGCCTGTCGGTTGTTGACGGCCTGTCCCGCGTCGCGCTCATCGACTATGCGGCGGTCGGGCTTGCTGATTTTGGCAAGCCGGATGGCTTCCTTGAACGCCAGGCGCGTCGCTGGCTGACGCAGCTTGAAAGTTACGCGGAGTTCCCAGGCTGGCCCGGCGCCGTCGGCCTGCCCGATGTCGGCCCCATCGGCGACTGGTTGGAAGCCCATCGGCCCAGGACCTTTCGTCCCGGCCTGATGCATGGCGACTTTCATCTCAAGAACGTGCTGTTTCGTCAGGACGCGCCGGTCATCGAAGCCATCATTGACTGGGAGCTGTCGACGATCGGCGATCCCTTGGTCGATCTCGGCTGGCTGCTGGCGACCTGGCCGGGTCCGGGCGGAGACATGAGCCAGACGACGATCGTCGTCGAGCCGTGGGAGGGCTTTCCGGAGTCCGAGGAACTGGTTGAGGTCTATGGCCGGCTGACGGGTTCGGATCTGTCGAACCTGAATTGGTACCGGGTGTTTGCTTGCTACAAGCTGGCCTTGATCCTGGAAGGCAGCTACGCGCGGGCCTGCGCCGGCAAGGCCCCGATGGATATCGGCCAACGCCTGCATGGCAACGCCGTGCGCTTGCTCGGGCGCGCGGGGCGCTGGATCGAGGGAAAGCGGACATAAGAACGCCCGCCGGTGGCTGTTCCGGCGGGCGCCTTGATCTCCGGCCGGGCCGTCTAGCGGCGGCCCGAGACCGTCGATTCCGCAGAAGCGTTCGCGAACATCCGGTTGATGTCGCCCGAGGTCACCGGCTTGCCGGCTTCCCGCTTGGGCGCAGCGCCCCCGAGGCCGAGCAGCGGATCAGTATGAACCGGGACGGCCGCGGCCGCCGCCTTCAGGGCGCCGACGGTGCAATCTTCCTTCTTCAGCACCGAGAACGGGTCATAGGAGAATTCGCGCATCGCATTGATGTGGGTGATCTTGTCGATCGTCTCACGCGACAGGTGCTGAACGTCGTTCCACAGCTTCTCGGCCGAGTGCGGCCAGACCGAGTCCGAGTGCGGATAGTCGCATTCGTACATGACCATGTCCTCGCCGATGTAGTCGAGGTTGGCCAGACCGAACTTGTCTTCGATGAAGCAGCTGATGATGTGCTTCTTGTAGATGTCGCTGGGCATCACGCCGGGGCCGAAATTCGAATTGGTCCAGGCATTGTGGTGGCCGTGGGTGAAATCGGCGCGTTCCAGCAGGTAGGGAATCCAACCGATGCCGCCTTCGGAAAGGGCCATCTTCAGCGTGGGGTACTTCTTCCACATCGGCGCCCAGATCCAGTCGGCCGCCGAGTTGGCGATCGAGATCGGCATCGAGGTGATCCAGGCGTCGATGGGCGACAGGTCCGACGCGTGCGCGGCCGCCGAGCCCGTGCCGATGTGGCAGCAGATAACCACCTGATTGTCGGCGCAGGCCTTCCAGAGCGGATCCCAATAGGCGTCATGCAGCGAGGGCCAGCCCGCAAGCGCCGGGTTGTCCGAGAACGACAGGGCGTGGACGCCCAGCTTCGCCATTCGCTCCACTTCGGCGACGGCCGCCTGCATGTCCCAGAACGGCGTCAGCATAAGCGGGATGAAACGGCCGGGCGCGGCGCCGGCCCAGTCATAGAAGTGCCAGTCATTGTAGGCCCGGATCGCCGCCAGGGCGACCTCGGGATCCTGCTTCGAGGCGGTTTGGAACCGAGCGCCGGCGAACCCCGGGAACGTCGGGAAGCAGATCGAACCCAGGATGCCGTTGGCGTCCATATCCTCAACGCGCGCCTTGATGTCCCACGTGCCGCGGCGCATCTGCGCGTAGTTGAGCGGCTCCATGCCGTACTCTTCCTTCGGGCGGCCGACGACGGAATTGAGGCCCATGTAGCCGGAGGCCTTTTCCTCGAACATCCAGACGTCGCGACCGTCGCGCTCTTCGATGTGCGGCTCGCGGCCTTTCAGGTGCTGCGGCCAGTGTGGCGTAAAGGCATTCGGCGGCTCGATGACGTGGTCGTCCACGCTCACAAGGATCATGTCATCGACTGTCATCTGGCTTTCCTCGCTTCCAAAAGGGCGGCTTGTCGCCGCCTCTCAACCGGGCAGGGCTTTTGGACCGCCACCGCCATTCAGAATTTCTTTCTATAACAAAAACCGCAAAAGTGTCTAGAAAATACCTGCCATCGTCATCTCGGCATGGCGGCAAAAAAAGCGGGGTAGTCGATGATCGTCCGCATGGACCACTTCACCGTCATGACGGACCGATTGACCGAGACTCTCGATTTCTACGCCATGCTCGGGCTGACGATGGGGCCAAGGCCCGATTTTGGCGTCGGCGGAGCGTGGCTCTATGTCGGCGATCATCCGCTTTTGCACATCGTCGAGACGACGCGCATGCCCGAGCCGCGGCGAGGGGCATTGGACCACATGGCCTTCTTCGCGCAGGGCTTTCAGGCGGCCGCCGCGCGCATCGCCGCGGCGGGCCTAACCTATCGGGTGATCCGCACGCCCCGCCCGTTCAGCTTCTGGCAGCTGTTTTTGTTCGATCCGAACGGCGTCGAAGTCGAGCTCGATTTCGCCGCCGATGAAGCCCCGCCGCCGGACTGGAAGACCAGAGCCGGCCTAGGCGATCGTTGATGACGCGGCGATCAGGTCAGGGCGCTGGTCAGGCGCCGGCCAGCGTCGCGCAGGGCAGTGCCAATCTCTTCGAGCGCGGCGTCTTCATACTGGCCGAGCAGCATCACCCCAACGATGCTGAAGGCCACATCGCCGGTTCGGTCAAACACCGGCGCGGCGATGGTCTGCACGCCTTTGGTGAAGTAGCCCGGGTCGCTGGCCCAGCCGCGCCTCTCGGCGGCCTCCACCTGTTCCCAGTAGTCCTCGAAGGTCAGGGGTGTCTGCCAACGCAGAGCCTTGAACGCGGTCTTCAGGTCCTTTCGCGTCCAGCCCAGGTGCGGCGCCATGATCCGGCCCGTCGAGGCCATGAGCACAGGCAGTCGCTGGCCTTCGGCCATTTCAATGCGAACGTTCGCCGGGCTCGGCACGCTCTTGACCAGAATGATCTTGTCGGGCCCCAGTCGCTTCCACAGGGTCACGGTGATGTTGAAGCGATCGGCCAGGTCGCGCATCTGCGGCGTGGCGGTCGCCACACGTTGACCCTCGGTCAACAGATTGCCCATCAGCGTCGTCAAACCAACGCCCACGGTATAGGTCTTGGTGAGCGGATCGAACTCGACGACATCCTCCAGCACCAGAGTGCGAAGGATGTTGAAGCAGGTGCTGGCGTTGAGCCCAAGGCTCCGCGAGATGGTCACCGACCGTGTCGGCCCGCCCGATTCGACCAGGAATTTCAGGATACGGATCGCATTGGCCGCGGGTTTGACGATCACCGTCTTTTCGGAAAGGTCGCTCCCCCCTCCGTCAAGGCTCTCCCCATCGTCGCGGGAGACCGTGCCCACTGCTGATCGCGCCATGCGCACTCCATCTTCGACGAACACCGCCAAATTCAAGCAATTCACTATCAGAATCATACTGAAAGCGAAACATCAGCGCTGCGGCGGGACGCTTCCATACATTCTGATATTCAAATGACGTTTCGCATAGCGCGATCCGAAAACCTTTGGAAGGGTAAGCCTTGGTTGATGAACGCATCGCGCTCTGCAGGGGCTGCCGGGTCGGGGACAGAAGCTGCCGGTTCGGGGCCGACCTATTTAACGCCACGTCTCCCGAAGAGGGCGTGGCATTCGTACAATGTCCCGCCGATTTCGACGGCGGTCCGGAAGTTGCGCACGGCGGCTGGATCGCCGGCGTTTTCGACGATGTCCTGGGCCGTTTTCTGACCCATCGCGGCGTCAAGAGTGTGACCGCCACGCTCTCGGTCAGCTTCCTCATGCCCGTCCCGGTTGCGCGGCCGCTCGTCCTAAGGACGCGGGTCCTGTCGCGTGAGGGACGGCGTATCACCATGGCGGGCGCGTTGCGCCTCGAGGACGAGCACCAAGATCGGGCCACGGCCGAAGGGGTCTGGGTCGAGAGGCGACCGGATCACTTCGAGCGGCATCGCGCTCAGATGTCCGCGGATCGTCCCGACCCGCCCTGACGGTTTGTCGATCGAAGGCGATCGGCGCCCTAGAAGGCGTCGCGGAGGGCGTCTTCCATGGCTTGCGGCGGACGCCCAGCAAGTCTTTCGATATCGCCGGTGACAATGTCGAAACCGCCATCGACGAAGCCTTGCCGAATGGACAGCGCGACCTCGACAACATGCGGCGGAAGACCGCTCTGGCTCAGGCCGGCGCGCAACGCCTCGGGGGTCAGCACTGTTGAGGCCAACGGCCTTCCGCTGAGCCTGACGATCAGGTCCAGACGCTCGGCGACCGACCATGTCCGCGGGCCGGTCCCGGTGTAGATGGCGCCCTCGTGTCCGGCCCCTGCCAGGAGTCCGGCCGCGGCGGCGGCAAGGTCCGCGCGCGAGACAAAGGCGACCCTACTTTCACCAAGCCCGACGAGGGCGCCCTGGTCGAACGCGCGCCGCGCCTCGTCCGCGAAGGATTCGATATAGTAGTTCATTCGCAGAACGCTCCAGCGCGCCGCGGTGCGCATCAGATGCTGCTCGGTGGCGAAGTACGAAGCCCAGACGTCCGGCTCGGGCCTGGCCCTCGCGCCGGACGAGGACATGAAGGCGATATGCGCGACACCGGCTCGGTTCGCCGCGTCGATCGCCGCGATATTCTGCCTGGCGCGTTGGCCAGGCGCGAGCGCTGTCGTTGGAATGATCAGCAGACGGTCAAGGCCGGCATAGGCGGCTGTAAGGCTTTCCGGCTGATCATAGTCGCCGAACCGCGTTTCGGGCGCGGAGAGGTTCGACGGCGTGCGCGATATGCCCACGACGTCATGGCCGCCGCGGCGCAGAAGCTCATCCACGACGCCGGCCCCGAGCTTGCCGCCCGCGCCGCTGATCCCGATCTTCATGTGATGGCTCTCCCCACGCATCGCGACGCCGATGCGAGAATTCGATTCTAATATAAGAATTCTATTCCGGCCGAAGCCGAGCTTTCAAGCGCCGGGCGCGGGTGGCGCTAGACTTCTTTGATTGGGATCGAGACGTCAGCCAGGCGAGCGGGATCCACCTCGCGACGCGACGCCAGCCATTGGCGCCCGACCATGAATTCCGGCGGGCTGTTGATCGCCTCCACCGCCTGGACACGACCCTTGGAGAGGTGAAACAGCGAGAACTTGCGCGCCGCCGGATCGCCGCGCAAAACTACCGCGTCGACGTCGAACGGCATGCCGCCGATCTGCAGCTTGATGTCGTATTGATCGGACCAGAACCACGGCGTCTCGGGCTTTGGCTCGGGCGCGCCGACGATGGCGGCGGCGGCTTGGCGCGCCTGTTCCAGCGCATTGGGCACGCTCTCCAGACGCAAGGTCCTGTCGTAGAACGTCATGGGCCGACGCGTCACGTCACCGATGGCGAAGACGCGCGAATCCGAGGTCCGCGCTCGGCCATCCACGATCACGCCATCATCACACGCCAAGCCCGCAGCCACCGCCAAGTCATCGTTTGGAACGGCGCCGACGCCAACCAACACCGCATCGCAATGGAGCGGCGGCCGACCTGAAAGCCTCACCCCCGACACGTGCCCATCCAGCCCCTCGTATCCTTCGACCGCAACGCCAAAGTGAAAACGGACGCCATTCTGCTCGTGAACGTCGCGAAAGAACGACGACATCACTGGCCCCGCGACCCGGGCCAAAAGGCGGTCTTCACGCTCGAGCACGTCGACCTCGGCGCCCAGCTGGCGCGCTGAGGCCGCGACCTCCAGGCCGACATAGCCGCCGCCGATGATCGCAAGCCGAAAGCCCGGACGGAACCAGGCCTTGATGGCTTCGGCGTCCTCGATCGTGCGCAGTTCTAGGAAGCCCTTCAGATCGCTGCCGGGCAACACCAGCTTTCGCGCCCGCGAGCCCGTCGCCAGGATCAAAGTGTCGTAGGAGAGGGTGTCGTCGGTCGACATCGTCAGCTGTCGCGCCTGGCGATCGATGTTCACCACGCGGGTCGAGGTTCGCAGCTCGACTTGATTTTCGGCGTACCACGCGCGGGGCCGAAGCAGCAGACCATCCTCGCCAACCTCGCCCTTAAGCCACCCTTTCGAAAGCGGCGGGCGCTGATAGGGCGGGTGAGGCTCCTCACCGATCAGAATGATGGGCTGGTCATGGCCGAGCTGTCGAAGAACGGCGGCGGCGGCGCCTCCCGCATGACCCGCCCCGATGATAACCGTGCTCATGACTCGCCTTTCATAGTTTGCGCCGCCATCGCGCCGGCGGACGCAAGCGCCCGCGGCGTCTTCGGCGTCCCGACCGGCACGGCGCCTGCTGATGTTCCGAGACGCCTATCTGGACCCATCCTCACGCCTCGCCAAGAAGACGTAGGGCCTGTTTGAGATGAGGCGCATCCAACATGCGTCCGTTCCATTGCACCGCGCCGGCGCCAGGCGTCTCGGCAAAAGCCGCGACAACCGATCGGGCTTGATCAAGCGCCTCGGCGGTCGGCGTGAACGCCAGGTTTATGGCTTCGACCTGAGACGGATGGATCGCCATCATGCCCGAGAAGCCATCGAAAGCGCCCCTTGCGGCGTAGGCGGCCAGGCCGTCCAGATCGCGGATATTTGGATAGACCGTTTCGATCGCCAGGGTTTTGGCGGCGTGGGCGGCGAACAAGCTGAGCGTGCGGACCAATTGGTAGGGCGCGGTGAGCAGCCCCGCGGCGTCGCGGCTTCCAGCAGCCCCTATGGCGGCGGGCAGGTCCTCGGCCCCCCAGGTCAGCCCGAGCAGACGATCGGCGAAGCGGACGTACTCGGCCATTCGGAACACGGCCAAAGGGGTTTCCGTCGCGATCGGCAGGATCGGCGGCAGCGACAGATCCTTTGCGGCCGCATCCAGGCGGTCAAAGGTCTCAACGCCTTCGGCCTTGGGCAGGACCAGTCCCTGGCTTGCCGCCGCGGTTTGCAGGTCGGCTCGGAGCCATGGGCTGTCCACCGGATTGATGCGGACTAAGTGAACGACACCACCGACGGCCGCGGCCAAATAGTCGGCGACCGCCTGCCGGGCGAAGGCCTTTCGCGCCGGCGCCACGGCGTCCTCAAGATCAAGGATGATCGCATCGGCGCCGGAGGCGGCGGCTTTGTCGAAGCGCTCCGGCCGGTCGCCGGGGACGAATAGGAGTGATCGCAATTTCATGGGCGTCGAGCCACGAGAGCCGTGCGCTGGCACGAACAAACAACCTCGTCACGCTGGTTCAGCAGCTTGTGCGCGAAGGTCACCAGACCGGCGAGGGGTCGCGATCGACTGTCCTTGAGCCCCACGACCTCCGTCTCGGCGCGCAGGGTGTCGCCGATGAACACCGGCGCGGGCATGACCAGCGTGTCGTATCCGAGGTTGGCGACAAGCGTCCCCAGCGTCGTGTCGCCCACAGAAAGGCCGACCATCAGGGCGAAGGTGAAGGTGCCGTTGACGAGGATACGGCCAAATTCGCTCGCCCTGGCCGCCTCGGCGTCCAGATGCAACGGTTGCGGATTGTGGGTCATGACCGAAAACAGGAGGTTGTCCGTCTCGGTCACGGTGCGGCGGATGTCATGCGCCATGCGGTCGCCGATGGTCCAGTCCTCGAAGTGGCGCCCAGCCATCAGTCCGCCCCCGTCTCGATGCGCGCCAGCAGCGCCCCCTCCCCGACCTGGTCGCCGGCCTTGACCACCAGCGTGCGAACGACGCCATCGAAAGGCGCGATCATGCCGTGTTCCATTTTCATGGCCTCCAGCGTCAGAAGCTTCTGGCCACGCAACACCGTCTGCCCCGCTTCGACATCAACCGCGATCACCCTCCCAGGCATGGGGCTGAGGATCGCGCCGTCTGACGCGCGGCCGTCGCCGACGCCGTCCACGCGGCCTGGACCGATGGACCAGGCTTCGCCGTCGAGGAACAGGACGTCGCGCCCATCGATCGACGTAACCTGGCCTCTGGCCTCCGGCGCAGGCTCGGCAAGCTGAATAGAGCCCGCCACGTCGACCGCGACGCGGCGCTGAGCTGGCCCATTGGCTCGAAAGCCGGTCAGGTCAATCCAAGGGCGGCCCATGGGCGCCGAAAGGAGCGCCGAGGCGGCTTCCGCCTGGATCGCTGCGGAGGGTTCGGCGGCTGGAACCAGGGCGGACAGGCCGCGCTCGATGAAGCCCGTATCGACTCTGCCGGCCACGAAGTCGTCATCGGCCGCCGCCCGCGCCAGGAAGGCGGCGTTCGTACGGACGGGCCAGACTTGAACCTGACCGGCGGCGGCGGCGAGCTTGGCGGCCGCCGCCTGGCGCGTCGGCGCATGGACGATCAGCTTGGCGATCATTGGATCGTAGAACGGCGTGACTTCACCGCCTTCGTGAACCCCCGTGTCGATGCGGATATCGCCGGGCAGCCGCAGCCTTGTCAGCGGCCCCGTGGAAGGCAGGAAGCCGGCGGTCGGGTTCTCGGCGTAGAGGCGCGCCTCCATGGACCAGCCGGTGATCTGCAGTTCGTCCTGGCGCTTGGGAAGGCGCTCGCCCGAGGCGACCCGCAGTTGCCACTCGACCAAGTCCTGACCCGTGATCGCTTCGGTCACCGGATGCTCGACTTGCAGCCGTGTGTTCATTTCCATGAACCAGATGCGGTCGGACCGCAGGCCGTCCGAGGCGTCGGCGATGAACTCGATCGTGCCGGCCCCAACGTAGTCGACGGCCTTGGCCGCCTTTACCGCCGCCGCGCAGACGGCTTGGCGTACATCGGCCGTCATGCCCGGCGCAGGCGCTTCCTCGATCACCTTCTGATGGCGTCGCTGCAAGGAGCAGTCGCGTTCGAACAGGTGCACGACGTCGCCGTGAGTGTCGCCAAAGACCTGTACCTCGATGTGCCGCGGCGACAGGATGTACTTCTCGATCAGGACCCGATCATCACCGAACGACGCGGTCGCCTCCCGCTTGCATGAGGCGAGCATATCGAGGAACTCGGCGGAGGCCTCGACCTTGCGCATACCCTTGCCGCCGCCGCCCGCGACGGCCTTGATCAGGACCGGATAGCCGATGGCGTCGGCCTGTGCTCTGAGGTGGTCGGGATCTTGGTTGTCGCCCATGTAGCCGGGGGTCACGGGCACGCCAGCGGCGAGCATCAACGCCTTGGCCGAATCCTTGAGACCCATGGCCCGGATCGAAGACGCGGGCGCGCCGACCCATATCAGGCCAGCGGCCTGCACCGCATCGGCGAAGTCGGCGTTCTCAGACAGGAAGCCATAGCCTGGGTGAATGGCCTGGGCCCCGGTCGCTTTGGCGGCGGCGATGATGCGCTCGCCAAGCAGATAGGATTCTCGAGCCGGCGACGGGCCGATATGCACGGCCTCGTCGGCGAGCCGGACATGCAGGGCCGCGCCGTCAGCGTCGGAATAGACCGCGATGGTGCGCACGCCCAACGCCCGGGCCGTCCGGATGATGCGACAGGCGATCTCGCCGCGATTGGCGATAAGCAGGGACTCGATCATGGACGTCACATCCGGAACACACCGAACGCGGGGCGTTCGGGCAGGGGCGCGTTCAGCGTGGCGGCCAAGGCCAGCCCCAGCACGTCGCGCGTTTGAGCCGGGTCGATGATGCCGTCGTCCCACAGCCGGGCGGTCGCGTAGTAGGGGTTGCCCTCGTCTTCGTACTTTTGACGGATCGGCGCCTTGAAGGCCTCGGCCTCCTCGGGCGTCCACTTGGCCGCGTCGCGGTGGACGGTGGCCAGCACGCTGGCGGCCTGTTCGCCGCCCATCACCGAAATCCGCGAATTGGGCCAGGTGAACAGGAAACGCGGACTGTAGGCCCGACCGCACATGCCGTAATTGCCAGCGCCGAACGAGCCCCCGATCAGGACGGTGATCTTCGGCACGCTGGCCGTGGCCACGGCCGTGACCAGCTTGGCGCCATGCTTGGCAATGCCCTCGGCTTCGTACTTGCCGCCGACCATGAAGCCCGAGATGTTCTGCAGGAACAACAGCGGGACTTTGCGCTGACAGGCCAGCTCGATGAAGTGCGCGCCCTTCTGGGCGCTTTCGGAGAACAGGACGCCGTTGTTGGCCAGGATCGCCACGGGCAGGCCCCAGATGTGGGCGAAGCCGCAGACCAGGCTCGCGCCGTACAGCGCCTTGAACTCATGGAACGCCGAGCCGTCGACGATCCGGGCGATCACCTCGCGCACATCGTAGGGGGCGCGCACATCCTGCGGCGTCACGCCATAAAGCTCCTCGGCCGCGTATTTCGGCGGCTGTACGGCCGAAAGGTTGATCGGCGGCGTGGCCTGCGGCGGCAGGGTCGAGACGATGTCGCGAACGATGGTCAGGGCGTGCTCGTCATTGTCGGCGACATGATCGACGACGCCGGATTTGCGCCCGTGGGTGTCGGCCCCGCCCAAATCCTCGGCCGAGATGACCTCGCCCGTGGCCGCCTTCACCAGCGGCGGCCCGGCGAGAAAGATGGTGCCCTGGTTACGGACGATGACCGTTTCGTCGCTCATCGCTGGGACATAGGCGCCGCCGGCGGTGCAGGAGCCCATGACACAGGCGATCTGCGGGATGCCCTTGGCGGACATGTTCGCCTGGTTGAAGAAGATGCGGCCAAAGTGCTCGCGGTCGGGGAACACTTCGGCCTGATGGGGCAGGTTGGCGCCGCCGCTGTCGACCAGATAGACGCAGGGCAGATAGTTCTGCTCGGCGATCTCCTGGGCGCGCAGGTGCTTCTTCACCGTCATCGGAAAATAGGCGCCGCCCTTCACGGTCGGGTCATTGCAGACGATCATCACCTGGCGCCCCGCCACTCGGCCAATGCCGCAGATCATCCCAGCGCCTGGCGCGCCTTCGGCGTCCGCGGCGGTCGCGTACATGCCGTTGGCGGCCAACTGGCCGATCTCCAGGAAAGGCGACCCGGGGTCCAGGAGCCGATCGACGCGGTCGCGCGGCAGCAGCTTGCCGCGAGAGACATGGCGCTCTCGAGCGCGCGCGTCTCCGCCCAGGCTTGCCTTGCCGACAGCGGCGCGGAGGGCGTCGACCAGAGCGCGGTTATGGCGCGCATTGGCCAAGAACGTGTCGCTCTGGGGCGAGAGCGACGATGTCAGGACCGGCGCGCTCACGAGCCCAGCAGCTCCCGGCCGATCAGGAAACGGCGAATCTCGTTGGTGCCGGCGCCGATGTCATAGAGCTTCGCGTCCCGAACGAGCCGTTCGACGGGCCACTCCTTAGTGTAGCCGGCGCCGCCCAAAGCCTGCACAGCCTCCAGGCTGACCTTCACGGCGTTCTCCGAAGCCAGCAAAATCGCCCCCGCCGCGTCGAAGCGCGTGGTCTTGCCCGCGTCGCAGGCCCGCGCCACCGCATAGACGTAGGCTCGGGCCGAGTTTAGGGCGACGTACATGTCGGCGACCTTGGCCTGCATCAGCTGGAATGAACCGATCGCCTTGCCGAATTGCCTTCTTTCGCGGATGTAGGGCAGGACCACGTCGAGGGCCGCCTGCATGATACCGAGCGGGCCGCCGGACAGGACCGTACGCTCGTAGTCGAGGCCGCTCATCAAGATCCCCGCCCCGCCGCCGACGGGACCCATGACGTTTTCCTCCGGGACCTCGCAGTCCTCAAACACCAGCTCGGCGGTGTCCGACCCGCGCATGCCCATCTTGTCGAGCTTCTTGGAAACGCTGAAGCCCTTCATCCCCTTCTCGATCAGGAAGGTCGTGACGCCACCGCTCCCCTCCCCCGTGCGCACATAGACGACCAGGGTGTCCGCGGTCGGAGAATTGGTGATCCAGAATTTCGTGCCGTTCAGCACGTAGCGGTCGCCCCTCTTCTCGGCTCGCGTCCGCATGGACATGACGTCCGATCCCGAACCGGCCTCCGACATGGCCAGCGATCCAAGGTGTTCGCCTGAAATCAGCTTGGGCAGGTATCTGCGCTTCTGTTCGGGCGTGCCCCAGCGCCGAATCTGATTGACGCAGAGATTGGAGTGAGCGCCGTAGCTCAGTCCGATCGAGGCCGAGGCGCGCGACACTTCCTCCATGGCCACGACGTGCTCGAGATAGCCTAGGCCCAGGCCGCCGAACTCTTCCTCGACCGTGACGCCATGCAGGCCCAGCGCGCCCATCTCGGGCCACAGGTCGCGCGCGAAGGTGTTGGTTTCGTCGATCTCGGCGGCGCGCGGCGCCAGCCGGTCGGCGGCCCAGCGCGCGGTCGTATCGCGGATCATATCGACGGTTTCGCCCAAACCGAACTCCATCGACTGGGGCGCGAAGGGAATGCTCATGATCAGGTTCCGGGCGTCAAATGTGAATGGCGTGACCGAGCGCCTTAAGGGCGCTCTCGTGGATGGCCTCGCCCAGGGTGGGATGGACATGGATGACGCCGGCGACGTCCTCCAGGACGCCGCCCACTTCCATCAGGGTGGCGAACTCCCCGGCCAATTCCGAACAGTGGCGGCCGACGGCCTGAATGCCGAGGATCCGATGATCGGACTTGCGCGCCAGGATCCGAACAAAGCCGCCATCGTCCCCAGCCTGCATCGACAGCGCGCGGCCATTGGCCTGGAACGGGAATTGACCCACGACGGTCTCGACGCCTTCAGGAGCCTGATCGGGCGTCAGCCCAACGCTGACGATCTCCGGCTCGGTGAAACACACCGCCGCGATGGCGACCGGTTCGAACCGGCGCCGGCGGCCCGCGATGATCTCGGCGACCATCTCGCCCTGGGCTGACGCCTTGTGGGCCAACATGGGCTCCCCGACCAAATCGCCGATCGCCCAGACGTTGGTGGTGGACGTCGCACAGCGCTCATCGACCCTTACGAATGGCCCGTCCATCGCCAGCGCCATTTGGTCGAGCCCCCAGCCCTCGGTTTGGGGCTTGCGGCCCACGGTCACGAGGATGCGCTCGGCCGGCACGACCAGTTGGCGCTCGCCCCCCGCCGTCTGGATCAGCAGGCCCTCCTGGTCCTGACCCAGGGCCTTCGCGCCGAGATAGACCGTGACGCCATGCTTTTCGAGCCAACGCGCCACGGGCGCAGTCAACTGGGCGTCGTAGAGAGGTAGGAGCCGATCCATTGCCTCGATGATCGTGACCTTCGAGCCCAGCTTGGCGAACGCGATCCCCAGTTCCAGGCCGATATAGCCGCCCCCGACCACGGCCAGGGTCGCTGGGACCTCGGGCAGCGACAGCGCCTCGGTCGAGGAGATCACCCGGCCCCCAAAGGGCAGGAACGGCAGCTCGACGGCGGTCGCACCGGTCGCCAGGATCACGTGCTCCGGCCGGATCGTGACCGGCCCTTCGGGGGTTTCGACGGTGCAGGTCTTGGCGTCGGAGAAACTCGCCCAACCGACCACGGACTTCACCTTGGCCTTGCGCAGCAATCCGCCGACGCCGCCGCTGAGCCGATCAACGATCGCGTCCTTCCACCCGACGGTCTCCTCGAACCGCAAGGTCGGCGCCTGATTCAAGTGAATGCCGAACCTCCCCGTCTCGGCGCTCGCCATTACCGCCTCTTCATAGAGACCGGCCGCATGGATCAGGGCCTTGGACGGAATGCAGCCCCGCGTCAGGCAGGTGCCGCCCAACCGACCGCTTTCGACGAGCACCGTGTCCAGCCCCAGCTGGCCGGCGCGGATGGCCGCCACGTAGCCGCCCGGGCCGCCGCCGATGACCAGGACCTTGGGTCTGAGAGTCTCGGTCATCGCATCAGTCCATGAAGATCAGGGCGGGATGTTCGAGCAGCCGCTTCACGCGCTGGACGAACAGGGCGGCGTCGTAGCCGTCGACGATGCGGTGATCGAAGGCCGAGGAGAGGTTCATCATCTTGCGGATGGTGACGAACGAGCCTTGAACCATCGGTCGATCCACCAGCTTGTTGGGATTGAGGATGGCGACCTCGGGATGGTTGATGACCGGCGTCGAGACGATGCCGCCCAGGGGTCCCATGCTGGTGAGCGTGATGGTCGATCCAGAGAGCTCGTCGCGCGACGCCGAGCCGTCGCGGACGGCCTTGGCCAACCGGGCGACCTCACGGGCGCAATCCCAAAGGTCTCGCGCTTCGGCGTGGCGCACGACCGGAACAATCAGGCCGTTCGGCGTCTGGGTGGCGATGCCGATGTGCACGCCCTGGTGAGCGCGCAGCACGCCGTTATCGTCGTCATAGAGCGCGTTGACCTGAGGAAAATCCGGCAATGCCTTGACCATCGCTCGCATGATGAACGGCAACAGCGTCAGCTTGGGCTGATCTTCAGCGCGGTGTTCGTTGAGGTCGAGCCGCAGCGCCTCCAGCTCCGTCAGGTCGCATTCCTCGACATAGTTGATGTGCGGAATGCGGCGCTTGGCCTCTTGCATCTTCTCAGCGATCTTGCGGCGCAGACCGATGATACGCGTGTCCTGGACGCCGGTGCGGGCAACCAGACCCGAGGCGCCGACGCTCTTTCCATCGGACGCCAGGAAGGCGTCCAGATCGTCGGGCGTGATCCGGCCGCCAGGGCCGCTGCCAGGCACTTGGGCGAGCGTCACGCCCAGATCGAGCGCGCGCCGGCGGGTCGAGGGCGCGGCAAGCGGCGCCTCTCCAGCCGGGCGGCCGGACGAAGCGGCCGGACGCGGCGGCGCAACCGGCGCGGTCCGCGTGGGTTCGGGGGCGGACGGCGCGCTCGCCTTGGCGGAAACCGGCGCGGCGGGAGAAGCCGCTGGAACGGCGATAGGCTCAGCCTCGCCTGCCTCGCTGTCGAATTCGATCAGTACGGCGCCGACGGGCATCATGCCGCCAATGTCGCCATGAACGGCGGTTACAACGCCCGCGACGGGCGAGCTTAGTTCGACCGTGGCCTTGTCGGTCATCACCTCGGCCACGTTCTGGTCTTCCTCGACCTTGTCCCCGATCTTGACGAGCAAGGCGACGATCTCGGCCTCGGCGACGCCTTCGCCGATATCGGGCAAGCGGAACAGATAGCGCCCCATGGCCTAGTCCTCCATCGCGCTTTTGAGCGCCGCGGCCAGTCGCGCCGGTCCCGGGAAATAGTCCCACTCGAACGCGTGCGGATAAGGCGTGTCCCAACCCGCGACCCGGCGCACGGCGCTCTTGAGGTGGTAGAAGCAGCGCTCCTGAACCAGGGCCGACAGCTCTCCGCCGAAGCCCCCGAACCGCGAGGCCTCGTGAAGGATGACACATCGTCCGGTCTTCTTGACCGAGGCCACGATCGCCTCAACGTCGAGCGGCACGATGGAGCGCAAGTCGATCAGTTCGGCGTCCACGCCGCTGTCTTCGATCCCGGCCAAGGCGACGTGGACCATCGTGCCATAAGCCAACACGGTGGCCTCGCGTCCCTCGCGCACGATCGCGGCCTTGCCGAGTGGCACGGTGTAGCGTTCGGCGGGGACCTCGGCCTTCGGATCGCCGGCCCAGGTCTTCAGCGCCTGGTCGTGACGTCCGTCGAATGGTCCGTTGTAGAGCCTCTTCGGCTCCAGGAAGATCACCGGATCATCGTCCTCGATCGATGCGATCAAAAGACCCTTGGCGTCGTAGGGATTGGACGGGATGACGGTCTTCAGGCCGGTAATATGGGCGAAGATCGCTTCGGGCGACTGGCTGTGGGTCTGGCCGCCAAAGATCCCGCCGCCATACGGCGAGCGCACCGTGATCGGAGCCCAAAATTCGCCATTCGAACGATAGCGCAGGCGCGCGGCTTCCGACACTAGCTGATCGAAGGCTGGTAGAATGTAGTCGGCGAATTGAATTTCGGGGATTGGGCGCAAGCCATAGGCCCCCATGCCGATCGCCGCGGCGACGATGCCGCCTTCGGATATCGGGGCGTCAAAGCAGCGGGTCAGGCCGTGCTTCTTCTGAAGCCCGTCGGTGACGCGAAACACGCCACCGAAATAGCCGACGTCCTCGCCAAAGATCAGGGTGTCGGGGTCCTCGGTCAGGACGACGTCGAGCGCGGAGTTCAGCGCCTGGATCATATTCATGGTGGGCATGGCGTCAGATCCCCAGCTCGCGGCGCTGTTCAGTGACGCGCCAGTCGGGGTCCTTGAAGACGCCCTCGAACATTTCCTTCACGCTCGGCTTGGACTTGCCGAGCGTGCCGACCGCCTCTGCCTCCTTGACCGCTGCGCGCACCTCGGCGTCCAGTTCGGCCGCCAGGGCCGCGTGGCGCTCCTCGTCCCAGGCGCCGAGCGCGATGAGGTGCGTCTTCAGGCGGTCGAGCGGGTCTCCCAGAGGCCAGGCCTCGGCTTCGTCGGCCGGTCGATATTTGGTCGGATCGTCCGAGGTCGAATGGCCAGACGCGCGATAGGTGTAGAGCTCGATCAGCGTGGCGCCGAGGTTCTGGCGCGCCCGTTCGGCCGCCCATTCAGTGGCCGCCCAGATGGCCAGAAAGTCGTTGCCGTCGACCCGAAGCCCCGGCAGGCCATAGGCAAGCGCCTTGGCCGCGAAGGTGGTTTCATTGGCCCCGGCGATGCCCGAAAAACTGGAGATAGCCCATTGGTTGTTGGTCACGCACAGGATGACCGGCGCCTTGTAGACACTGGCGAAGGTCAGGGCCTCATGGAAGTCGCCTTCGGCCGTTGTGCCTTCGCCGATATAGGCCAGCGCGATGGAATCGCCGCCCTTGAACGCCGAGGCCATGGCCCAGCCGACGGCGTGACCAAAGCGGCTGCCGACATTGCCTGACAGGGAATAGAACCCGTATTTCCGCGCCGAATAGAGGATCGGAAGCTGGCGCCCCTTCAGCGGATCCTTCTCGTTGGAGAAGATCTGATTGCACAGATCGATCAGCGGGTAGTTGCGCGCCATCAACCAGCTGAGCACGCGATAGGTCGGGAAACACATGTCGTCACGGTCCAGGAACAAGGACTGCGCCGCACCGATCGCCTCCTCCCCGGTCGACTTCATGTAGAAGCTGGTCTTGCCCTGACGATGCGCGCGAAACAGTCGCTCGTCGAACACACGCGTCAGCAGCATGGCGCGAAGTCCCGCCAGTAGCGTGCTCGTCGAGAGATTGGGATTCCAGGGCCCCGTGGCCTCGCCCGCATCGTCGAGGACACGAACCAAGCCGAAGGGCAGATCGCGCATCTCCGCTTCGAGAGCGTTGGTCTCGGGCCGTCGCGTGGCTCCGGCCGACGGGATCAGCGCACGATCGAACGAGGGCGCATCGCCAGGCCGGGCGGCCGGTTCTGGGATGTGTAGGCGGAGCGTGGGGCGATTTTTCATGACGGGCCACTGAATGAGGTGCCCCAATCTGCCTTCTGATGTCAGAAATTGGATTATCTATTTGGAACGATATGTCGACCCAAACGCATTGGCGGATGCGCGATCGAGCATTTTTTCCGCTTCGTATTGCGAAACTCGCCACAAGATTGGATCAATGACGTCGAACGATGATTGCCTAGCCGCGAGATTCTCATGGCCTTTCTGAACGACCTCGATGAAACCGATCTGAAAATTCTGGACACCATCCAGCGCAATCCGCCGATGACCACAGCGGAGCTGGCCGAGCATGTGGGCATGTCGCAATCGCCCTGCTGGCGCCGCCTCACCCGTTTGAAGGAGGAAGGCTATATCGTCGATCAGGTCACCCGCCTTTCCGCGGAAAGGCTCGGCCTGCGCACGAACATCTTCGCCAACGTAAAGCTCTCCGCCCACGGCCAGAGCAATCTCAACGAGTTCATCGAGGCGGTGTCGCGCATCCCCGAAGTGATGGAGGTCCATCCCACGATGGGACCGTTCGACTTCTTGCTGCGGATCGTCACGCGGGATGTCGAGGACTACCGCGAACTGGCGTTTGGCAGGCTTTTGACCCTTCCGACCGTTCAGGAGATCAACTCCACCATGTCCTTGGGTCCGGTTAAGATGACGACGGCCCTTCCGATCCGATAGGCCATCGACGCTACGGTCACGCAATCCCCATCAGCAGCTCCAGGTCAAGGAGGCCTTGATCCATCGGACCCGCCGCGTGCATCGGCCTCAGGTCCAGGTCCTGGAACAGCTTTGAGTCCTCGTCCAGGCCCGGCAGCGGGGTGGTCAGCAGCTTGCCGCCGACGAAGATCGAATTGGCGCCGGCCATGAAGCACAGGGCCTGCAGCTCGCGGCTCATGCCCTCGCGACCGGCCGACAGGCGGACCATGGACTTCGGGCAGACGATGCGGGCGACGGCGATGGTGCGGATGAACTCGATGGCGTCGATCGCCTTGCCTTCGCTGAGCACCTTGTCGCCCAGCGGCGTGCCGCTGACCGGCACCAGGCCGTTGATCGGCAGGCTGTCGGGATGAGCCGGCAGGGTGGCCAGCTGATGCAGCAGGCCGGCGCGGTCGCGGCGCTGCTCGCCCATGCCGACGATGCCGCCGCAGCAGGTGCTCATGCCGGCGTCGCGGACATGGGCCAGGGTGTCGAGGCGCTCCTGGTAGGTGCGCGTGGTCACCACGTCCTTGTAGTAGTCCGGACCGGTGTCGAGGTTGTGGTTGTAATAGTCGAGGCCGGCGTCCTTCAGGGCCTTGGCCTGATCGGCGGTCAGCATGCCCAGGGTGGCGCAGGTCTCCAGGCCCAGGGCCTTCACCTCGCCGATCATCGAGGCCAGCTTGGGCAGGTCGCGATCCTTCAGCTCCCGCCAGGCCGCGCCCATGCAGAAGCGCTGGGCGCCGCCGTCGCGGGCCGCGCGGGCCTTGGCCACCACGTCGTCGGCGGCCATCAGCTTCTCGGCCTTGAGGCCCGTCTTGAAGTGGGCCGACTGGCTGCAATAACCGCAGTTCTCGGCGCAGCCGCCGGTCTTGACCGACAGCAGCTGCGACAGCTGCACTTCCGACGGGTCGAACCAGGCGCGGTGAACACTCGCGGCCTGGAACACCAGCTCCATGAAAGGGAGGTCGAAGAGAGCCTCCGTCTCGGCGAGCGTCCAGTCATGGCGGGGGTGCGGCGTTCCGGTGAACATCGTCGACTCCGGCGAAATGAAGGGGCTAGCCCCGAGAGCAGCCCGCGACGATCGCTCCCGCGATCGAGCGCGCGCGCGCGGCTTCGCTTTGGGCGAGGCGCGCCTGGAGGGCTTGGCGCATCTGCGAAACGGTCGGCGGCAAGGTGTCGGAAATCCAAGTGATCTCCTTGACCGAGAAGCCGGCGCGCCGAAGCTCGATCACCATGGCCAGGCTCTCACGCATGGCGTCGTCGACCACGACGCGTCCGCCTTGGCGTGCGAAGGCGACGACACCGGCATTTTCCCAATGCTTGACGACGGTCAGGCTGAGGCCAAAGGCCTTGATGGTCTCGCGAAACGCCGACCCGAGCTGGGTCGACGGCTTGCTCACGGTTTGAGCTTGGCGGGCCGCAAGCGCGTCACGCATCTGCTTGATGGTCGGCGGTAAGGTGTCGGAGATCCAGGCGATTTCCTTGACCGAGAAGCCGGCGGCGCGAAGTTCGATGACCGTGGCCAAATGCTCTCGCGTCGTATCGTTGACAACGACGCGCCCACCTTGCCGCTCGAACGCGACAAGGCCGGCCTCTTCCCAACGCCTGATGATGGTCGGACTGAGGCCGAAAGACGTGATGATCTCACGCAGCGCCGACGGCGGCGGGGCAGTGAGTTTGCGAGCTATCGTCTTGCGTTCGGCGCGAGCGAACATGGCTTCGGCCGACTTGGTGATCGGTCCGACATAGTCGGCGCGAGCAGTCATCCCGGATATCCTTTGTTTGGCGGTCGTCAGGTCAGGGCGTCCATCAGCTCCGGCACGGCCGTCTTGTAGTCGGCGACCAGGCCGAAGTCGGCCACCTGGAAGATCGGCGCGTCGGCGTCCTTGTTGATCGCGACGATCACCTTGGAGTCCTTCATGCCGGCCAGGTGCTGGATCGCGCCCGAGATGCCGATGGCGACGTACAGCTGCGGGGCCACGACCTTGCCGGTCTGGCCGACCTGGTAGTCGTTCGGGGCGTAGCCGGCGTCGACGGCCGCGCGCGAGGCGCCGACGGCGGCGCCCAGCTTGTCGGCCAGCGGTTCGATCACGCGCTGGAACTCCTCGGCCGAACCCATGGCGCGACCGCCCGAGACGACGATCTTGGCCGCGGCCAGTTCCGGACGGTCCGACTTGACCATCTCTTCGCTGACGAAGCGGGTCTTGACCGCATCGGCGCCCGAGACGCTCTCGACCGAGGCCGAGCCGCCCTCGGCGGCCGCCGCGAAGGCGGTCGGACGGACGGTGATCACCTTCTTGGAGTCGCCCGACTGGACGGTCTCCAGGGCGTTGCCGGCGTAGATCGGGCGCACGAAGGTGTCGGCCGACACGACCTCGACGATGTCGGAGATCGGGGCGACGTCCAGCTTGGCGGCGACGCGCGGGGCGAAGTTCTTGCCGCCGGCGGTGGCCGGGACCAGGATCGCGTCGTAGCTGCGCGCGAGCGCCAGGACGGCGTCGGCCTGCGCTTCGGCGATGCCGTGGCCCAGGGCGTCGGACTCGGCCAGCAGCACCTTGCGGACGCCGGCGATCTTGGCGGCGGCGTCGGCCACGGCCTTGGCGCCCTTGCCCAGGACCAGGACGTCCACGTCGCCCGAGATCTTCAGGGCGGCGGTCACGGTCTTGTGGGTGCCATCGCGCAGGTGCGCGTTGTCGTTATCGGCGACGACGAGAACAGCCATTACAGCACCCCCGCGGTGTTGAGCTTCGAGACCAGATCGGCGGCGGTCTCGACCTTGATGCCGGCCGAACGCTTGGCCGGTTCGGTGACCTTCAGGACCTTGAGGCGCGGGGCGACGTCGACGCCGTAGTCGGCGACGGCCTTGCTCGCGATTTCCTTCTTCTTCGCCTTCATGATGTTGGGCAGCGAAGCGTAGCGCGGCTCGTTGAGGCGCAGGTCGGCGGTGACGACGGCCGGGAGGTCGACGTCCAGGGTCTGCAGACCGCCGTCGACTTCACGGGTGACCTTGGCGGTCGAGCCCGAGATGTCCACGGCAGAGGCGTAGGTGGCCTGCGGCCAGCCCAGCAGGGCCGACAGCATCTGGCCCACGGCGTTGTTGTCGCCGTCGATGGCCTGCTTGCCCATCAGGACCAGGTTCGGATTTTCCTCGGCGACCACGGCCGCGAGCAGCTTGGCCACGGCCAGCGGCTCGAGGTCGGCGTCGGAGGTGATCAGGATCCCGCGGTCACCGCCCATGGCCAGCGCCGTGCGGATGGTTTCCTGGGCTTGCGCCGGACCAATGCTGACGATGACGACCTCGGTCGCCACGCCCTTCTCCTTGAGACGCACGGCTTCCTCGACCGCGATCTCGCAGAAGGGGTTCATCGACATCTTGACGTTGGCAAGGTCGACACCCGTCTGGTCCGCCTTCACGCGGGCCTTCACGTTGTAATCGATAACCCGTTTGACCGGGACCAGGACCTTCATCGGACTTCCCTAGGACTGCGACTGGCTTGGGCGCTGGCCGTGAAGACGGTTTTCAAGTCGCCGAGCAGCTGCCGAATCATCGCCAGTTCACGCGTTTTCTGATCTTGGGCGGACAAGAGCGCTTCACGCACCGCACGCAGATAGGCGGCCTCGTCAGGCCGAAGCGACATGATCGCCCGGATGGTGGCGATCGGGACGTCCGCCTTTCGCAGAAGCGCTATGACGGTTAGACGATCGACGGTTTCAGGATCATAGCTACGAGCGCTCTTGTAGAGACGGTACGACTGGATAAGACCGACCGCCTCGTAGTGGCGCAGAGCGCGTTGCGACACACCCAGTCGCGCGGCCATCGCGCTGATCGACAGAAACATGTCGGTGGAGGAGACGTCCGGCGTCATGAGAACTCCACCAGCACCTCGTCGGCCGCGACCGGATCGCCGCCCTTGGCGTTGACGGCCTTCACGACGCCATCGCGCTCGGCGCGGATGATGTTCTGCATCTTCATGGCCTCGAGCACGCAGACGACCTCACCCTCGCGGACCTGCTGGCCGGCGGCGACGTCCATCGAGACCACCAAGCCCGGCATCGGCGAGAGCACCAGCTTGGAGGTGTCCGCGGCCTGCTTCTCGGGCAGCTTGTTGTGCAGTTCGGCCGAGCGCGGCGTCAGGACCAGCACCCGGGCCTTGGTGGCGCGGTGGCGGATGTCGAAACCCTCGGCGGCCGGTGCGACCTGGACGGTGAAGGCCTTGCCGTTCAGTGCGGCGCGGAACACCGGCTTGCCTGGACGCCAGTCGATGTCGGTCAGGGTCAGGGCGCGGTTCTCGTCAAGAAGCGCGACGATCACGTCGGCCTCGCCGGAGACCTTCACGGAACGCTTGGCGTGGCCAACCGCGACCACCCACTCGTCACGCGCCGGCCCGATCAGGCCCGAGGCGTAGGAGCGGGCTCGCGTGGCGTAGACCCGCTGCATCGCCGCGCCGACGGCGGTCAGGATGTCGATCTGGTCGGCCGTCGGCTCCGTGCCCTGGAAGCCGTCCGCGAACTCGTCCTTGATGTAGTTGGTCGAGATCTTGCCCGAGCGGAAGCGCTCCTGGTCCATCACCGCCGCCAGGAACGGGATGTTCTGGCCCAGGCCCTCGATGTGGAAGTCCTCCAGCGCCCGGCCCATGCCGTCGATCGCCGCGATGCGGGTCGGCGCCCAGCTGCACAGCTTGGAGATCATCGGGTCGTAGTACATCGAGATCTCATCGCCCTCGCGGACGCCGGCGTCGTTGCGGATCGTGTAGGCGCCGTGCTCGCCCTCTTCCGGCGGGTCGTAGCGGACCAGGCGGCCGATGCTGGGCAGGAACTTGCGGTAGGGATCCTCGGCGTAGATGCGGCTCTCGATGGCCCAGCCGTTGATCTTCAGGTCCTTCTGCTCGAAGGCCATCTTCTCCCCGTAGGCCGAGCGGATCATCTGCTCGACCAGATCGAGGCCCGTGATCAGCTCGGTGACCGGGTGCTCGACCTGCAGGCGGGTGTTCATCTCCAGGAAGAAGAAGCTCTTGTCCTGGCCGGCGACGAACTCGACCGTGCCGGCGCTATCGTAGTTCACCGCCTTGGCCAGGGCGACGGCCTGGGCGCCCATGGCGGCGCGGGTGGCCTCGTCCAGCAGGGGCGACGGGGCCTCCTCGATGACCTTCTGGTTGCGGCGCTGGATCGAGCACTCGCGTTCGAACAGGTGGACGACGTTGCCGTGCTTGTCGCCCAGCACCTGGATTTCGATGTGGCGCGGGCTCTCGATGAATTTCTCGATGAAGATGCGGTCGTCGCCGAAGCTGGCCTTGGCCTCGGCGCGGACGGCAGGGAAGCCCTCCTCGACGTCCTTGCGGTTCCAGGCCACGCGGATGCCCTTGCCGCCGCCGCCGGCCGACGCCTTGATCATCACCGGATAGCCGATCTGCTCGGCGATGGTGACGGCCTCGGCGGTGTCGGCGATCTCGCCGATGTGGCCGGGCACGCAGGACACGCCCGAGGCCTGGGCGAACTTCTTGCTCTCGATCTTGTCGCCCATGGCCTGGATGGCGCCGGGGTTGGGACCGATGAAGACGACGCCCTCGTCGGCGCAGCGCTGGGCGAAGCCGGCGTTCTCGGACAGGAAGCCGAAGCCCGGGTGCACCGCTTCCGCGCCCGTCTGCTTGCAGGCGGCGATGATCTTGTCGGCGACGAGATAGGACTGGGCGGCCGGCGAGGCGCCGATGTGCACGGTCTCGTCGGCCATCTCGACCGCGAGCGAGCCGGCGTCGGCGTCGGAATAGACCACCACCGTCTTGATGCCCAGGCGGCGGCAGGTCTTGATCACGCGGACGGCGATTTCGCCACGGTTGGCGATCAGGAGTTTTTCGAACATGGACCCCGCTCGCTGACAGGCATTGGAGGTGGGATTGAGGACTGATCGTCAGCGCCGACTTCGACCGTCATGACGACGTCGCCATAGTCATCGATGACCAGCACGCGGTTGTTAATCATCAGTACTTGGCTGTTGATCTCATCGACGAATGTTGGCGGAGACGCGCCGCTATGCTTCCACCACACGCCGAGACGAAAGAGCCGACCGCACCGTGCGTCGAGCATTCCCGGCCAACGGCCATCGCCATATCCTGCCAGGATCCAGCCGAGCGCGTCCCGTTCTGAAGGATCGGTCGTTTCAGTCACGGCGAAGCCCCGCCGCTCCCGCCAGGCGTCTGCGACCCACTTGAGTTTTGAGATCCGCCTCGCGGGAGATTTTCGGCCCGATCGTCCCGCTGATGATGCAAGACCTGTCGACCGCCAACGCCCCGCTTCTCATCGAGGCGCCAGCCGAATAGCGCCATCAAGCCGGATCGCCGCCGCGTTCAAGTAGGCGTTGCTGCAGATTTCGACGACCAGTGAGGCGTATTCAGCGCCCGTTCCCAGCCGCGCCGGGAACGGTACGCTCGTTGCAAGGCTTTCGCGTACGGCCGGTGGCAAGCTCGCCATCATCGGCGTTTCGAAAAGTCCCGGGAGAATGGTGTTGACTCGTATGCCCTCACTGGCCAAGTCGCGGGCGATGGGAAGGGCCATCCCTTGAACACCCGCCTTCGACGCCGCATAGGCGGCCTGTCCGATCTGCCCGTCCTCGGATGCGATGGACGCCGTCGAAACGACCACTCCGCGCTCGCCATTTGCCAGGCGCTCAAGCGACACCATTCCCAAAGTCGCCAGTGCGATACATCGAAACGTGCCGCCCAGATTGACGCGAAGAACACGATCGAAGTCATCCGTCGACGCGGCCGTCAGCGCCCCATCGCTTCTTCGCCGCGACACGGTCTTGGCGCCGATCACGATGCCCGCGCAGTTCACGAGGATGCGCTCCTGACCGTGACTTGCGCGAGCCTCCGCGAGGCCCGCGATCACGTCCGCATCGCTCGTGACGTCAACTCGACAGGCGAGGCCGCCGCATTCGGCCGCGACCATCTGAGCCCGCTCTAGATTCATGTCGAAGATCGTCACCTTCACGCCTTCGGCCGCCAAGCGTCGCGCCGTGGCTTCGCCAAGGCCGGAAGCGCCCCCCGTCACAATGGCCGCGATGTCGGAATTGAGTTGCATGGAGTTCCCCGGCCCTAGAGCGGAATGTTGTCGTGCTTCTTCCAGGGGTTCGACAATTCCTTCCCCTTCAGGCTCTTGAGCCCCCGCACGATCCGGCGGCGCGTGCCATGCGGCATGATCACGTCATCCACATAGCCGCGCTGGGCCGCCACGAACGGATTGGCGAAGCGGTCCTTGTACTCGGCCTCGCGGACGGCCAGGGCCTCTGGGTCCTTGGCCTCCTGGCGGAAGATGATCTCCACCGCCCCTTTGGCCCCCATCACCGCGATCTCGGCCGTCGGCCAGGCGTAGTTGAGGTCGCCGCGCAGGTGCTTGGAGCTCATCACGTCATAGGCCCCGCCATAGGCCTTGCGGGTGATGACCGTGATCTTCGGCACCGTGGCCTCGGCATAGGCGAACAAGAGCTTGGCGCCGTGCTTGATCAGCCCGCCGTACTCCTGCTTGGTCCCCGGCATGAAGCCCGGCACGTCGACCAGGGTGATGATCGGGATGTTGAAGGCGTCGCAGAACCGCACGAAGCGCGCGGCTTTCCTGGAACTGTCGATGTCCAGCACCCCGGCCAGCACCTGCGGCTGGTTGGCGACGATGCCGACGGTCTCGCCGTCCATGCGGGCGAAGCCCACGATGATGTTCTTGGCCCACTCGCTGGAGATCTCGAAGAAGTCGGCCTCGTCGACCATCTTCAGGATCAGCTCCTTCATGTCGTAGGGCTTGGTCGGATCGGCCGGGATCAGGGTGTCCAGGCTGGGCTCGTCGCGCAGCGCCTCGTCGAAGCTCTCTCGCTCGGGGGCGGCCTCGCGGTTGGACGAGGGCAGGAAGTCGACTAGGCGGCGGACCTGGGTCATGGCCTCGAGATCGTTCTCGAACGCGCCCTCGGCCACGCCCGACTTGGCCGCGTGGACCCGGGCCCCGCCCAGTTCCTCGGCGGTGACGACCTCGTTGGTGACGGTCTTCACCACGTCCGGGCCGGTGACGAACATGTAGCTGGTGTCCTTCACCATGAAGATGAAGTCGGTCATCGCCGGGCTGTAGACGTCGCCGCCGGCGCAGGGGCCCATGATCACGCTGATCTGCGGGATCACGCCGCTGGCCAGGGTGTTCTCCAGGAAGATGTCGGCATAGCCGGCCAGGCTGTCGACGCCCTCCTGGATACGGGCGCCGCCCGCGTCGAACAGGCCTATGATCGGCGCGCCGACCTTCATGGCCTGGCGCTGGACCTTGATGATCTTCTGGGCGTGGGCGTTCGACAGGCTGCCGCCGAACACCGTGAAGTCCTTGGAGAAGACGTAGACCACCTTGCCGTTGATCGTGCCCCAGCCGGTGACCACGCCATCGCCGGGGATCTTCTGGGTCTCCATGCCGAAGTCGGCGCAGCGGTGCTCGACGAACATGTCGAACTCCTCGAAGGAACCCTCGTCCAGCAGCAGGTCGATGCGTTCGCGCGCCGTCAGCTTGCCCTTGGCGTGCTGGGCTTCGACGCGCTTCTCGCCACCGCCGGCCTTGGCCTGGGCGCGACGACGGTCGAGTTCCTCGAGAATGTGCTGCAAGGCGACGGATCTCTCGCAATGGGATCGCAAAGAACCGGCCGCCAAGCCGACAAGCGGCTCGGCGGCCTAGGTTTCCGGAGGTGGGCTCCGGCTGGGTGGGAGGAACGCTGTAAAAACATCGCTCTATTGCAAAATGCGATTTTTGCGCTTGCCGGCAACAAAAACCGGATCAAAATCAAGCTTTGAAGCCAGATTGAGTGAGCGAAATCTGTAAAGCTGCAAAGTTGTGAAAATGCGAGATAAACTGTTCATCGGCCCCAAGCTCCGCCTGCTGCGCCAAGCGAAAGGCTGGAATTTGGAGGCCTGCGCCACACGGCTTGGCTTGTCGGCAAGCTATCTCTCGCAAATCGAAGCCAATCAGCGGCCGGTGACCGCGCGGGTTGTGATCGATGTGATGCGGGTCTTCGAGGTCGAGGCCGCGACCCTCGATGTCGCCGACGACCAACGGATGGTCGCGGATCTACGCGAGGCTACGGCCGACACGATCCCCGGCGGCGAGCCTCCGGGGCTGCAGGAACTGAAGTCGGCAGTCGCCAACACGCCGAACCTGGCCCGGGCCTTCCTGGCGCTACATCACGCCTATCGTCGACTTGATGAGCGCCTCAAGACGACCGAGGAAGCGGTATCCCTGGACGAGCGGGGCGCGGCCAGCGCCCTCCTGCCCTATGAGGAAGTCCGCGACTTCTTCCACTACAAGAACAACTACGTTCATAGCCTGGACGTTGCCGCTGAAGCCCTCTCGGCCGAACTCGGCTTGGATGGCCCCGAGCCTGTCGAGACGGTGCTGGAGCGCTGGTTGAGGGAAAAACAGGGCATAGGCGTGACACGATCAGCCGAGCCGGATCTTCTACGCCGGTTCGATCCGGCAGCGGGCCTTTTGACCCTCGGCGCGCCCCAGGGCCCCGCCACGCGATCGTTCCAAATGGCCTATCAGATCGTCGCCGCATCGCTCTCTGATACGGTCGAAATGGAGTTGGGGGCGGCGGGCTTTCGTAGCGAGGGCGCGGCCAAGGTTTGCCGCACCGCGCTGTTGAACTATGCGGCGGGCGCGATGCTCTTGCCGTATGAGCGTTTCCGCGAAGCCGCACTCGCAACGCGACACGACACTGAGCGCCTGAGCCTCATGTTCCAGACGAGCTTGGAACAGGTTTTCCATCGGCTCTCGACGCTCCAGCGACCCGGCGCGCGGGGCGTGCCGTTCTATTTCGTGCGTGTCGATCAAGCCGGCAACATCACCAAGCGCCACAGCGCCACACGGCTTCAGTTCGCCCGCTTTGGCGGGACCTGCCCGCTGTGGAACGTGCACGACGCCTTCGCCACCCCCGACAAGTGGCTCGTACAACTGGCCGAAATGCCGGATGGCGTCGGCTATGTCAGCATCGCCAAGGGCGTCGTCAAACCCTCGGGCGCTTACCTACAGCCCGATCGGCGCTACGCGCTGGGTTTAGGTTGTGAAGTGCAGTACGCTGACAGTCTCGTCTATGCACAAGGCTTGGACCTGAAAGGTCCGCCGGCCCGGATTGGGGTTAGCTGTCGGATTTGCGAGCGTAACGACTGCTCGCAACGGGCTTTCCCGCCCGTGGATCGAGCCTTCGAGGTGCTCGAACATGAACGCCGCTCGGTGCCTTTCTCTCTTGAAACTTAGGGCGTTGCGGCCGGTTCGGTCGACATGACGCTGCAGCGCCGCCAAGTCTGGCTAGCGCACGGCGACGGACACCGCCGTCACCGAGCGCTAGCTGGCGACGATCCTTTGCATCAGGCCTTCGCGGGCAAGGTCGCGTTCTTGTCGAAGAGACCCACGCCCCAACCGGGCGTGGCGCCGACATAGAGGGTGTTGACGAGCACAGCTCGGCGCGCCGCTTCGGGATCTTGATTGATCAGCGCCACGAAGGTCGCCAATCCCATGGCTTCAAGACCAAAGTTGAGCACCGAACTCCAATGCAAGGCGCCTTCGAAGTAGGCGTCGGACCACTTGTCGTTGGATTCGCCGCCCCATGTCTTCAGGCCCAGCAACACCGCCCGCTTCCAAAGATCGCGCAGATTTTCCTGCCCAGGCTCGCCGCGAATGATCTTCTCGTAGGCGTCCGGATTGCCGGTCACGGCGCCTTCGAATTTGGAACGCCAGACCTTCAGGTAGAGCGGCGACGGCAGATCGTAGTCGACCCGCATGAAATCCCGAACATTGATCCGTACGGAACTGGGCTTGGCCGGGCGTTGCGGACGACGGCGGCCCACCGGGGGATCTTCGGTCTTCACCACCTGCACACCGGCATTATAGGCCATGCCGTGCACCGGCCCGGTGGTGGAGTCATCGCGGATCAGGGTTGGCAGAATGCTGAGGCAGCTGGCGGGACCGCCGGCCAGGGCGTTTAGGCGCAGAGTCATCTTTTCGGCCATGTCTTGCTGGCTCCTGGCCAGGCGGGCCGCGGCCTGCTGAACGACAGCGTCGGGCATGGCGGGCGCGCTGTCCCACTTTTCGCGTAAACGCCGCAGCTCAACCCCACCCCAGACGCTGGAAGCATAGATCGCCCAGGCCTGGGGTCCGATATCCTTGGCGTCCAAGGTCCCATCCATGATCGAGGCCGACAAACGGTCCGTCATCCAGCCGTTGAATCCCAGCCAGTAGATGTCCTGGCTCTGCAACCGGGCCGCAGTCGGAGCGAACTCGGCCGCAAGGGCCTCCATCAACGCCGGAGACTCCGGCATAACCTTGGCGAGCTCAGGACCGAGGGGCGCGGCGCCGGCGAACCGGGCGGCCCCGGCGCTAGTCACTGCCTGCGCCGCTGCCGGGAGGCTCATCGCCAGCGCCGCGGAGCCTGCTCCGGCGAGAATGGTGCGCCTGTCGTATTGCATGTTTGTCGCCTTATGAATTTGATCGCTGTGTCCGCCAAAGCCGATCGCTAAGCCGTCACGGTGGGAAGGTGCGCGCCCGTGTCGATAAGGCCGAGCAGCCAGCCCGGGGTCGCGCCGAGGTAGAGGGCGTTGCCCATTACGGCGAGCTTGGCCGCCTCGGGATCCTGATTGATCACAGCCGCGATCGCGGCGAGGCCGACGGCCTCCATGCCGAAGGTCAGGATCGAGCTCCAGCGAATGGTTTCGTCGAAATAGGCGTCGGTCCAATTGTCCTGAGAATCCCCGCCCCAGGTGGTGTTCCCGAACGCAACGCCTTTGCGCCATAGGTCGCGCAGGTCAGTCTGACCGGCTTCGCCGACGATGACCCTCTCGTAGGCCTCGGGATTGGCGGTGACCGCGCGCTCGTAAGCCGAGCGCCAGACCTTCAGGTAGTGCGGCGTCGGCAGGTCGTAGTCGACCCGCATGAAGTCACGACCGTTGATGCGTAACGCCGCGGGCTTGGGCTGGCGGTGCGGTCGTCGTTGACCGATCGGCGGATCCTCGGTCTTCACCACTTGGACGCCGGCATTGTAGGCGATGCCATAGACTGTGCCGGAGGTGCCGCCTTCACGCATCAGGGACGGCAGTAGGGCAAGGCACGCCTCGCCGCCGGCATTCACCGCCGCCATGCGCTGACGCATCTGGGCCAATATGCCCATTTGCACGTCGGCGAACGGCGGCGAGAACTTGATCCCCATCTTGGCGATCACCGGGGGCATGCCCCAATGTTCGCGCAACTCCAGCCCGCCCCAATAGCTGGACGCGTAGATGGCCCAAGCCTGGGCGCCGAGCTGCTCGGGGCTGACCTTCCCCTCCATGACCGGACCGGAAAGACGGTCGGTCATCCAGCCGTTCAAGCCCGCCCAATAGGCCTGGGGCGTCGACAGGGTCGTCGCCGTCGATGCGAACTCCGTCGCCAGGGCGTCGGCCAAGGCCGGATCGGCGGGCATCACGTCCGCCAGATCGGGCAGCAGGGGCGGCGCGCCGCCCGCGAGGCGGACCTTGGCCAATTGCGGGTGCTTGGTGGTGTCACTCATGACGTGTCCCCAATCTTCCATGGTCAAGAGCCGAAGGCGTAGCGCAGGGACACGCCAAAGGTGCGCGGGTCGCCGTAGATGTTGGAGGTGAAGCCGAGCGACTTGGACTGGTCGCTGATGTTCACGATGTAGTCCTTGTCGGCGAGGTTCTTGGCCCAAACCCCGGCGGTGATCGGGCGGCCGCCGATGTTGCGAACCTCGATATTGAGATCGAGCAGACCGTAGCCGTTGGTAAAGGCGTAGGGTTGGCCGATATTGCTGTCCGTGAAGGTCACATCACCGACGTAGGCGTAGCTTAGGCTGGCCGACAGCTCGCCGAACGACAGGTCGTGGTGGAAGGTGCCCGAGAGGTTGTAGGTCACCTTTGGCGCTTGGGCGAAGCGATTGCCGGTGGCGCTGCCTGAGATCGCCGTGGCGTCGAACCGATCGTACACCGTGTCTAGCAGGCCCAACGAGCCATTGACGTCGAACATCGAACTGGGCCGCGCCTGGATCTCGAGCTGGGCGCCTTTGATGGTCGCTTCTGCGGCGTTGAACGTGCCCGCGATGGTCACGTTGTTGACGAAGCGCACCACGCTGCGCTGGATGTCTTTGTACTTGCCTTGGAAGGCCGCGAGGTTGGTCCGCACGGGCATGTCACCCAGATGCCAGTCGGCCTTGACACCCACCTCGTAGTCCGTGAGGTGCTCAGGGGCGTAGCTGCCAAGGTCGGTGTTGATGATCCCCTGGTTGAAGCCCCCGGCGTTGTAGCCCGTCCGCGTCGTGGCGTAGACCAGCAGGTCCGGCGTCACTTGATAGTCTAGTGAGACCAGATAGGTCAGCGCATCGAACTTCGCCGCTTGGCGCTGCTGGCACGCTGCGAAATTGACGCCCGGCACGGCCGGATTCAGCCCGCATTTCAGGCCCGGCAAGATGCTGGATGCGACGTTCTTCTGATCATCGTTGGTTTGCCGCAGGCCGGCGGTGAGGGACAACCGGTCGGTCAGCTTGAAGTTGCCTTGGGCATAGAAGGCGGTTGAGCGGTTGTCGGCGTGCGAGGGCGAGGTCTGCGCCGTCGCCGGACCGAACGGAGCGCCGACCGGGTTCAGGATCTGCAGCGAGTTTTCGTTGTTGGAAATCACATGTCTTAGGAACACGCCCCCGACGAGGTCGAGCCGACCGTCCAGCAGCTTGGCCCGCCCCTGGACTTCCTGGATCCACTCGTGGGTCCGATTGTAGTCCTGACCATAGACGAACGGGACGTTGAACGAAGTCTTGTTGGAGAGGTTCTTGCTCTGGCTCTTCCGATAGGATGCGATGTACTTCAGGCTCAGGTCGTCGGTCAGGTCATAGGTCAAGACGTTCTGGAAGCCGACCTCTTCGCCGTGCGAATAGGCCGGAAACGCGCTGGCGATCTTACGTATGCCGAATGCTTCCTGTTGCTGCTGGAGGCCAACCAGCAGGGTGGGGCCGTAGACGCACGCCGCGTAGGTCGCAGGACAAGCGCCGCCGGGATAGTGGTAGGTGATGGCCGCGAAGAGATGGCCGCCGGTCTTGCCGTAGTCCGCCAACGTGTAGTTGTTGATCTTGTCGGTAGGCGTGAACAGCACGCCAACCCGATAGGCTTGGCGAACAATGTCTTGGGCGTCATCGCCGAGCGTGTTTTCCACCACGCCGCCGCGATCGGTGATCTGGGCCCCCAGGCGTACCTTCAGCATGTCGCTGACCGGGATGTTCAGCACGCCGGTGAACTGGCGCCGATCATAGTTGCCCAGTTCGCCAGCGACCGAGCCTTCGAAGACGTCGGTCGGCTTTTTGGGCGTGAAGAGAATGGCGCCGCCCGTCGAGTTGCGGCCGAACAGCGTCCCTTGCGGACCTGAGACGGCCTGGACGGAGGATAGGTCGTAGAGCTGCAGGTTCACCGCCGAGGCGCCTGCCTGGCCGCTGGGTGTGGGCACCTCGTTGAGATAGGTGACGACCCCGGTGCGGATCCCCCGCAAGGAGTAGGATGCGCCATTGGCCTGGGTGCCCATCACGACGCTGAGCGTCGGCACCATCTTTTGCAGATCCAGGCCGGACTGGATAACATTCTTCTGCAGGCTCTCAGCGGAGATGGCGGTCACAGTGACCGGTACGGACTGGGCCTGCTCCTCAGCCCGGCGGGCGGTGACGACCACCTCCTCCAACTCGTTGTTCTGGGGCTTGGCCTGGGCAAATGCAGCCCCGGCGAAAGCCGAGGTCCCCATCGCGAGCGCCAATAGGCTGGCCGCCTGCAACCATTGCTTCGTCATCGTTTCCCCCTGACGCACCTTGGACGGCCCGTCTTATGCTTCGTAAGTCGATCGCCTTAGGCGTCTGTCCTTGATAGCCCTGCGCCGGGGTCCGCGGGGGCAAAATCGTAAAACCCATATTTCTTTTTATCTATTGCCTGAGCGCGCCCTAGCGGACCCATTGCCGCCGACATCATCAGGGATTGCCCATGCCCGCACGAGCCGAAGACACCGTCGCCGAGTTTCTGTCCCAATTAGATATGGAGCAGCCGGACTTGGCGCGGCTGATGGCCTACTTCAGCGCCGACGCGCGTTATTTTAGCCGCGTAAGGCACGCCGAGCCCCTGCGGGGGCGGGCGGCGATCGAAGAGGAACTGCGCAGTCAATTTTCACGCTATCGCGATTGTCGCTGCCAAATCCTGTCCGTGGCGTCCAACGGCGCGCAAGTCTTCACCGAACGGGCCGACACCGTGACCATGCGCAAGGACGACCGTAACGTGACCGTGCTGGTCTGCGCTGTCTTCGATATCGACGACAACGGGAAGATCCACTATTGGCGCGAATACTGGGATCTGGCGGATATCGAAGCGCAGATAACGGCAAGCGCACCGTAAAGATAGAACGACATCGAAGTATCGCGAAATACGATAGCGCCAGCCCAACGCGATCAACTCGTCAGATATTCTCGCGCCGTCCGTCAGGTCTTGTGCGTTCGCGTCCAAGGTCTATCGTGGGGTAATAGCTGAAGCGGCCACAAGAGCCGCGAGGCGAGGAAACAGCGTGGTCGCCAATGTCGGACAAAAAAGTTCGGTCGCTGCAACGCGTCATCGAGGTGGCTGGCGAGGCCTTCGCCTGTCGCAAGTTCAACGATGTCTCGATCAGCGAGATCTCAGAGGTCGCGCGGTGTTCGACCTCCACCATTTACGCGGTCTTCGGAAACAAGGAGGCCTTGTTTCTGAACGCGATGTCTCATCTGCTGAAGACCACCGCCCCTCGCCCCTCCCCTGAGCAGCGGCCGTCACTCCATATTCTGCTGAGCTTCGCCGAAGCCCGCATCCGAGCCTTGGCCAATCCGGTCCGGCGCGGCGCGGTCAGAGCGATCAGTTCCCAGATCGATCTGGCATCGCCCCTGATCGACATGTTGGCGCACCAACAGTGCGGCGAGGTCGCCCGGCTCCTACAGGCCGAGGTCGTTCATTGCGTCGAGAGCGGGGTCATTCGCCCCCTCGAGCCGCATCTGATCGTCTACACCGTCATGGCGGTGACCGCCTACGAGCCGGTGGTCTATGGCTTGCTCTACGGCGACGAAAAGGCGGTGGACGTGATGAAGCTGGTTGAACGCGCCTTCCTGCCGCTTGTCTCGGCCGAGGGCGCCAGACAGCTGGCCACTTATCTTGGGAAAGCGCCGGTCGAGGCCGATGCCCCCCGCGAGCGCCTTCGCGCCGCGGGTTGATCACGGTCAGATCTCCGGAAAGCCAGCCTTTATCGAGGCGTTACGATCAGTGTGCTCGTGCATCTCGATGATCTTGCCGCCGCGCACGATCGCCACGCAGTGAAAGCGATTGATGTAGTCGTAGGTGGGGTAGATGACGTCGGTGTTGATCAGGACCGACGCCCTGTCGCCTTCAACCGTCATGCCTGAAATCACCTTGCTGTAACGCACCGGGGAGACCGGCGGGCCCATGGCGGCCATTTTCGGCATCAGCTTGGCGAAGAAATCGAACATGTCGTCATAGCCGCGGCCGTTCACCCACCAACGGAAGCCGGGTGCGGTGAGCTCCCGCGCCAGGTTGGTCGGACCTGGGGCGAGAAAAGCCTCGGCCACGGCGCGGGTCTTGGCCTCATCGATATCGTCGGGACGGGCCGCGGGCCAGGGATCAAGGCCGGGAGGAACCGCCTGGGAGACCTTGAAACGCGGGGCCGCGCGCGCGGATCGGTCCACTCGCGCACCGAGACGATATGGTTGTCCCGCACCTGGAACAGGTGGTGATAGACGATGAAGATGGGCTCGCCGTTTTCCACGGTCGCGGTCTCATACTCGACCGCGACCCGGTCATCCTGCGCCGCCATGCCAAGGATCGAAGACTTGCGGCTGATTGCCTGGTCGAAACGGCGACGATTGATGGCCATGATCGTCGCTCGGTCGAAGTCGCCACGCGAAACGATCCACCATTTGACTTCTGGAGACACCAGGGCTTCGACGGCCGCTATATCACCGCGATCGGTGGCTTCGATGTAAGCCTTCACCAGAGCCTTGTTGCGGGAGCGGGGCTCCGCCGCCTCGGCCAGCGCCTGTCCTGCGAGCCCGAGAACCGGCGCGGAGAGGCTGGTTTGCAGCAGCTGTCGCCGGTGCGGATCCATGGATTTCCCCCTTAAAAAATCCGAGCCTTTCGATTCGCTCGGCGGCCACTGCTGCCGGTGGCGCTTTCCCAATGTCTAATCCTATATACCAATTAGTCAATTCAACCCTCGTCTGGCGCCGACTTCTCGGTTATGCGAGGTTTGCAAGGGCGATGAGGACTTATGGCTGACATTGGCCGCTCAGCGGTGCTACGGGCCCTCCCCGTACTGCGCGACATTATCTTGCGGCTTCCGGCCGGCGCTTTTATCGGCTCGGAAACCGAATTGATCGCCCGCATCGGCGTCAGCGCGCCAACGCTGCGACAGGCCGCGCGACTGCTCGAACATGAGGAACTGCTGGTCATTCGTCGGGGCGTCGGCGGCGGCTTCTTCGGCCGTCGCCCCAGCGCCGAAACAGTGGCGCGCTCGGCCGCCCTGTTCCTCAACCTACAGAACACTCCGATCGAGGAGGTCTATAGCGCCGCTCAGGCCATCAACGCCGAAGTACTGAAGCGCGCGGCTCTCTCCGACAATGATGCGGAACGGGCCCGCCTGGGGGAGATGCTGGAAGAGTGGCGCGGTTCTGAGGAATCTCTCGGCCGCGACGCCTTCATCGTTGTGGCCGAACGGCTCACCGATCAGATGGCGACCTTGGCCGGAAACGCTCCCTTGGCGCTGTTCTTGCGCGTATTCCGCTACATCTCGCTCTCGGAGCCCGGCGTGCTGAGCCGATACGACTCCAATCGCGAGGAGTGGAAAACCGCGTATATCGCGCTCGCCCAGGCCGTATTTGACCGCGACGCCCGTGCGGCTATCGCCGCTGCTGAACGATTGTCCGGCTTGGCAGCCAGTTCCGTCGAAAGCACCGATCGATAGCCGTTGCGCGACCAAGTCGGATGCGATCCGAGACATGAGCGCGGCCTCCCTGAACGGATCCTAAGCTTGGCGCAGGCTAGGCCAGGTGAGCGTCCACAGCGGCCACACCCCGTTTGCGGTCGAGATCGGCCATGTTGATGTACTCGCGCCATCGGCTGATGCGGCCGTCTTCATTCAGCTCGTAGACGGCGACCATCTGATGGGGACAGGCGCCGCCGCGCATCACCGCCCAGTCGGAGCGTTCCTGCAGCACGACCCTGGGGGTCGAGACCGCCCGCAGCGTGTTACACTTGTTGTTCGAGGCGTATCGCATCTGGCGCAGGATTTCCGCGCGGAGGGCTTCGCGCCCCCGGACCACCGGACCACCGGGCATCCAAAGACGCCACTCCGCGTCGGGCGCCATCATCGCTACGATGCGTTCGACGTCAGGCCTGCTGGCGTCCGAACCATCGCCCCACGCATCACAGAAATCCTGCACGAACCGCTGTTCGGACGTGGCGGGAGACTGCAGGGACGCTGTGATCGCGCCGCCCTCGCTCGCCTCGGGAACCGGGCGATAGCTCTCCGCCGCACCTTCTAGGCCTGATACGGCGTCGATATTGGCGCCCGTATGCTCGACGAAATCCTTCAGGTCGAAATAGTCGCGGTAGGCGGTGATCAGATTGTCCTCATCCACCTCAAACACTCCAGCGATGTATTGCGTCAGAGGCTTGCCGTTGCGGATGAAGGAGTCCTCGCGTTCGGCGATGACGGTGTCCTCGCTCGACGCGATATGGAGGATCTTGCACATGAAGCCTCCGACGTACTGCAATTGCCGCTCGATCTCTTGGCGAATGGCCTCCCGCCCGCGGATGGAGGGACCGTCGGGCATGTAGAGGGTCCACACCGCTTCGGGAGCAAAGCAGGCGACGATCCGGTCAACATCCGGCTCGTAGGCCCCTTCACCCCATGCGCCCAGCATCTCCCGCACCACGGCTTCCTGTTTCGCGCCCATGTCGTCCTCCTATCGTTCGGGGTGGTTGCCGACCCCGCCAGCGACCGCAGGGCGCGCCAGCCAGGGCGGAGGCGCCGTCGCTTGAGCGCTCGTGAAGCGCTGGTGAATGATCGGAAGGTTCCATGTCGCCCGATCACCGACAACGCCACCTGCGGCGGCTCGGCTTGACCGCGAGTCAACCTGGGCTCGGCTGCGCGGAAGTGACGTCGGGCCTCATCTGGAAAACAAACGACGCCCCACCCGGCGCGCCAGACACAGAACAGGAAGACTCATGGCCGCACCTTCCAGCAGCGATCGTCCCTACCCCGCCCGCGAGGGGCGCTTGCCGCGCCACCTGGAAGAAGTGACGGCGCCCTGGCTCACCGGCCTGATGTCGCACCGTTATCCCGGTCTCGTGGTCGAGGCCGCCAAAATCGTCGAGGTCAGGAACGGCCACACCACCAAGCTGCGCTTGGAGCTGCAGCTGAACGCTGTCGGGCGGGCGGCCGGTGTCCCTCGCCAGGTCTGCCTTAAGTCAAACTGGTCTGAGGGTTTCGAGAGCGGGAACATTTGCGAACTGGAAGCCCGGTTCTACTATTTCATGCGCGAGCAGCTCAGCGCACCCGTCGTACGGAGCTACTATGCCGACTGGGATGGCGACGGTGGCGGGCGCGGCCTTGTCATCATGGAAGACCTGGGCGCGTCCCCCGGGCAGTTCGGTCACAGTTCGCATCATCTAGGCGTCGATGGGGTCGCCAAGGCCTTGGAAAGTCTTGCCATATTGCACGGCGCCCTGTGGGACAGCCCCCAGCTGGACGAGCAGGCCTGGCTGCATGCCTCCATGGACACTCCAGTCGATACCGACCAACTCCTGCGCATGTACAACTACATCGGGCTGAACCTCCCAAAGCCCGAGTACAGGGCCGTTTTGCCTCATTGGCTGTACGAGACACCCGAGCTGTTCAGCCACGCCTATGATGAACTCGCGGCCTTCGAGAGGGCCCAGACGACGCCCCGCTGCCTGGTTCATGGTGACGCCCACCAAGGCAACAGCTTCCTTCGGACCGATGGCGAACGGGTCTGGCACGACTGGCAGCTTGTTCGGAAGGGCCGTCCCTGGCGCGACGTCACCTATCTCATGTTGGGCGCCTTGACCGTGGAGGAACGGCGGCGATGGGACCGCGACCTGGTGACCCACTATTGTGAAGCACTCACGGCCACGGGCGCTCGCGGCGTGCTCGCAAAAGACGCCGCGTTTGAACAAGTGCGGCGCTGGCCGGTCTACGGCGCCCAGGCTTGGCTGGCCAATGTCGATCAATGGGGCCAGGGGGGCCTCGCCATGGTGGAGCGCTTCTTCAGCGCCATGGAGGATTACGGCACGATCGAGGGGCTGACACGTGGCAAGGCCCCGCGCCGTCAGGTCAAGCTGGGAGAAGGCGCCCGCGAGATCGCCTCGGGTCTGCGTGCTCTGCTGTAAGGCGGAGCTTAGCCCAGGTCTCGTCCACGCCGGCTGGGGTGCGGTCGGCGATATATCCGACCGTCAGGCCATGCCCGCCCGCTCGCCAGTAAAGCGCATGGCCGCGTCCGATTGGGCGTCCCCCGCCAGGAGCCGGGCGAGGCCCGCTTGACTGCCAGTCAAACCGCGATCGTTGCCGGTTCAAGGCGATCCCCTTACGCCAAAGACCGAAACAAGAGCCGACCGAAGCCGGCGAGGGGGAGGACAGTGCGAGGCTGCGGCTTCGCCGACCGCCGATCTTCCGCGCCGCCCGTACTTGAAGGACAGCCGGTGAGCCCCTCCGAACGCGACGCGAAATTCCTTGAACGCTACGGACCGTGGGTGCTGGTTTCCGGCGCCTCGGAAGGCACCGGCGCCGCGTTCGCGCTACAGGCTGCGTCCAGGGGCGCCAACGTCATCCTCGTCGCTCGCCGCGTGGACAAGCTCGAGGAGTTGGCCGCGACGATACAAGACACTTACGGCGTCGAAGTCGCCATCCAGTCCATCGACCTATCGCTACCGGGGGCAGCGGCGTCGCTTCAGGCGGCGGCCGCCGGCAAGGATTTGGGTCTCGTGGTCTTCAATGCGGGCGGCGATAGTGTCGGCGGGCGCTTTTTGGACAGCAGCTATGAGCAGTGGCGCGTGCTGCTTCAGCGCAACATCGACCTTCTGACCGAGGCTTGTCACCGCTTCGCGAGCTACTTTGTCGACCGCGGCCGAGGTGGCATTGTTCTGGTCGGCTCGGAAGCCGCCCTTCAGGGGATCGGCCGTTTGGCGCTCTACACCGCCACCAAGGGCTATGCCCTGAACCTCGGCGAAAGCCTGTGGCGCGAGCTCAAGCCCAAGGGCGTAGACGTGCTCAACCTCCTGATCGGCGCCACGGACACGCCCAAACTGCGCACCGTCTTCGCCAAGAATGGCTTGGCCCACGACGCCGTGCCGCTGACCCCGCCTGCGGAAGTTGCTCGGGTGGGGTTAGGCGCTCTGGGCGATGGCCCCACCGTGGTGCTGAACGCCTTGGACGATGACGACAACCCTCTTCTCTCTCGCCGCCTGCGCCGCGAGCGAGTGGTTTGGCAGAGTGAGTTTCTCAACAATTTCTACGGACCGGAATAGCGCGCCATGAGACGGCTCGAGCGCAAGATCGCCATCGTGACCGGAGGCGCTGGTGGTATCGGCGTCGCCACCGGGCGCCGGCTTGCCGACGAAGGCGCCGTGGTGGTTTTGGCCGACATTGATCTTGCCAGGGCCGAGGCGGCCGCCGCCAAGATCGGCGGGGACGCCAGCGCGCTTTTCTATGACGCCGAAAAGGTCGAAACGATCGAGGCCATGGTGGCCGAAACGGTGCGGCGGCACGGTCGTGTCGATATCCTTCTCAACAACGCCGCCATCACCACGCCGCAGATTCAACGCGAGGACACCACCGCCGCCGACATTACCTTCGAGACCTGGGACAGGGTCATGGCGGTAAATCTGCGCGGCTATCTGGCCGGGTGCAAATACGTCATCCCGGTCATGCTAAGAAATGGCGGCGGGGCGATCATCAACACCGCGTCGGGGTCTGGCCTCACCGGCGATCTCAGCCGCATCGCCTATGGCGCCTCCAAGGCGGGGGCCGTGGCCATGACCCGCCACGTCGCTACCCAGTACGGTCGCCAGGGGATCCGATGCAACGCCGTCGCTCCCGGACTGATCCTCACCGAGGCGTCTAAGCAGGGCGTCCCCGAACTGATCAGCATGATCTCCAATCACGTGTTGACGCCGCGTTTGGGCACACCCGAGGACGTCGCGGCGGTCGTGGCCTTTCTGGCGTCGGAGGACGCCGGCTTCATCAACGGCGAGACCATCTGCTGCAATGGCGGGTCCTTGGCCCACCAGCCGCATACCCACGACCTTGCCCAGTACATTCAATCGCAACTCTGAGATCACACCCATGGCCGTTCCCACCGAAGACGAGATCCGCCACTTCCTCCATGAGCAGATCGAACTGTGGAACGCTGGAAAGCGCGAGGAGCAGACTGCTCTTTACCGCCGCTTCGCCGCGAAGGAGCTGGTGATCGAATATGTCGGCCAGCCCGTCGGCGATGGTTGGCGGACCTTCGAACACATGTGGGACACCTTCGGCGGCAAGGTCCGTGTCGAGGTAGATCTGATGCTGGTCAACGGTTCGGAAGGCGCTTGCCACCACCGCAACCTTCGCCTCGCCAGCGGCGTGGTCAATCCCAGCATCGAGACCTATCGCTTCGAAGAAGGCCGGCTTTTCATTCGCTATTTCTACGTCCCGACGCCGGTTCAATGACGTGCAATCTGTGATCGGTGGAGAACGCTAGTGACCTTGGAGGCCACCCCGGACGGAAGCGCCGCGAGCCGGGGCATGACCAACCGCTGGTGGGCGCTGGCGGTGCTTACCGCCGCCCAAGCGTGCCATCACATCGATCGCAACGTCATCTCGGTGGTGGCCGAGCCCATCCGCGCAGAGTTTCACCTCACCGATTCCCAGGTGGGTCTGATGGGCACCCTGGCCTACGCCATCGCCTTCGCGGTCGCAGCCCTGCCCATGGGCTATCTCGTGGACCGCGTCAGTCGTCGCAACCTGCTGGCCGCGATTCTGGCGATTTGGAGCGGCATGACGGCGCTGGGCGGGGGGGCCAACAACTTCGCTCACCTGGTGTTTGCGCGCATGGGCGTCGGCGCCGCCGAAGCCGGAGGCTCACCCACGGCCATGTCGATGGTGTCCGACTTCTTCGGCCCCAAGAACCGCTCCACGGCGCTGGGCATCTGGTATCTCAGCGCTGGCGTCGGCACCGGCATCATATTCCTTGCCGGTGGCTTCCTGGCCAAGACGTTCGGTTGGCGCACGGTGTTTTTCGTCGCCGCCCTACCCGGTTTCCTGGTGGCCCTCATCCTGCTCCTGAGCGTGCGTGAGCCCCGTCGCGGCGCGGCCGAGACGCTTAAGGTCGAGGCCTCGCCACAGCCGGGAGACGAGGCGCCGGCCACGCCCCGCGAGTCCCTGCTATTCGTGCTGCGTCGGCCGTCAGTTCTCTGCGCCATGACGTCCATCGTCATGGGTGGTGCGATGAGTTCGGCGTTCGGCCTCTGGTCGGTGTCCTTTCTGGTCCGCGTCCACCATGTCGATCTGCCGGTCGCGGCGATGTGGATCGCCCTGGCCTTCGCCGGGTTCGGCACGGTCATCCCCCTCGCGGCGGGCATCTTCGGCGACCACTTCGCCGCGCCGAAGGCGGGGTCCCGGCCGGGCCGGCTCCCGCTGCTCAGCGCCTGCACGATGACCGGCGTGGTCATTTCCGGATCACTCGCCGCCCTAAGCCCCAACCCTGCCGTGGCGATCGGCGCCATGCTGCTGTGGTGCGGGCTCATGCTGGCGCATAACGGTCCAGCCAACGCCTTCATCGTCACCTTGCTTCGTCCACGCATGCGCGGCCAGGTCGTGGGAGGGCTGCAGATGATCGCCTCCCTCGTCGGCGCCGGCCTCGGGCCCTTTCTGGTGGGGATGCTCAGCGACTTCTACGGCGGTCCCAACTCCTTGCGCTGGGCAATCCTCACGGGCATGTCGCTCAATGCCCTGGCGGTCGTCTTTTTCCTGATCTCGGCTTGGCGCGCTCCACGAGACATCGCTCTGGACCTCTAGCGGGCCTACTAGGCCTTGCGGCGGATGGCTTCGAGGACAAACTCGCTGGCCATGCGCCGCCAAGCTTCCCTACCCTCACCTGTCGCGGTGTCTCTCTCGAGGATGACCGACAACAGGTAGCTGTTGGTGAAGCCTCCTGTCATGACGAGCGAAATCAAGGCGAGGGTCGCGCGCACATCCAGGTCTTGGCGGAAGTCGCCGCACGCCTCGCCCCGCCGCAAAATGCCTTCGAGCTTTTGCGCTAGGGCTGGCTTCAGCTGGATGAACCGATTGTGGGACGAGTGGTGATCTTCGTGGAAGCCCAATCCCTCGCGGGCCAGGCGGCCCAGCAGCGGGTCCACGCGATATTGATCAAACACCGCGTCGGTGAAAGCCTGCAGCGCCTGTACCGGCGGTAGATCGTCAAAATTGGTGGCCAGCAACTCGGTCATGACCACACCCGAGGTCTGATCAAGCACTGCGGAGAACAGGTGGTGTTTGCTCTCGTAGTATTGGTAGAGGAGCTGTTTGGTCACGCCCGCTGAGCGGGCGATGGTTTCCATGTTCGCGCGCGCGATGCCGTTGATGGCGAACTCACGCCGCGCGGCCTCCAGCAGCCGCGCGATGGTGTCGGCCTTGCTCGAAGATCGCCCCCGCGCCTTCACTCCCAGATTGATGTTGTCGGTCGTCACCAGACGGTCGCCGTACATTGTTTGGTGCGCAGAGATGCACGCGGTTTGACCCGCGGTCAAATGGAACAGGTTGCTGCGGTTAGTGACGACGGGGATGGTGCCGGCCCAGAAACAAGGCCGGTTCGCGGCCGGTCAGAGGAGCAGAGCCAGGATGCGTTATCATCGCCAAATTCCGCCGCGCGCGGATTTCGGCTACCAGGTTCTGGTTGGGCCTCACAAAGTCAGCGGCGAAGCGCTCAATAGCGTCCGGGGCTACTTTGGCCTGGTCTTGAACAAGACCATTCCGTTCGGCTGCCTGCGCGACGACGAAGGCCACATCTACGCTGCGGTTCGCTCTGTCATGTCGCCCAGCGGCACGCCCAACCCCACGACCTTCTTCTACCAGTCCACACGGCTTGACGGCGCGAACTTGAAAATGGATCGGCCGCGGATGGCCGCCCAGGCCCAAACCGCCCGCCCCATTCAAACCTTGGAAGGCGATATCTGCACCTGGCGGTCACAGCCCGAGGACGCCGGCGCGCCTTGGCGACTTTCGGCTTCGGGCGCGCGCATGGACTGGGTCGAAGAAGGCCTGTTCGAGGTCGGTGGCCGCCTGCTCGGTAGCGGCATGCAATGGTACCTTCCGGGGGTGGATTGGGGCACCTTCTATGTGGCTCAGATGTACGAAGTCACCGGTCATTGCCTCGGCAGACCGGTCAAGGGCGTCATCTCGATCGACCAGGCCTATCTGGCCGAGGGCGGGGCGATCCACTACCAGAAGGATCTGGTGGTGAATAACGGGATGCACGTCATCTGGTGGAACTTCGCCACCGTTTACGATGACGGCAGCTACGACGTGGGCTCCTTCATCGTCGGTCACCAGAACCTCGGCTACGCCATCTTCCAGAATGAGAAGGGCGAGGTGCGCACCACCACCAAGATCGAGGGCGTCTCACGACATGCGCCCGACAGCTATTTCGCCGAGGACGCCCGTATTGTCCTAGAGGACAACGAGGAGTGGGAATTCCTGCCCGATCCTAAGGGGCGTATGGTGGACTTCATCGGTGGCTTTCCCATCACGGCCCAGCAGGAGGGCCGGTGGCGGCGGGTCGGCGACACGCGCACGCCTTCGCATTGGATGGCTTGGGGCGAAACCGATCGCCGCAACGGTAACACCCGTAACGGACCTGGATCCGACATTTCATGAGCCTCATCGCTGGGCAGGACTTGTCGATCCCCTACGACGCCGTATCGCACAAGCCATGACCGATAAGTACGACGTCATCATCGTTGGCGGCGGTCACAATGGTCTGGTCGCCGGCAGTTATCTGGCCAAGGCGGGCCGCAAGGTGGTGGTGCTCGAGCGCAGCGCCGTCGCCGGCGGTTTGTCACGCTCCGATCCCGTTATTCCTGAAGCGCCCGGCCATATGATCAACACGGGGGCGGTGGAATTGATCCATATCCGCGCCTCGCCGGTGATGCACGAATTGGACCTGCGCCAACACGGCTGGAACACGGTCGAGACCGATCCGACCTATGCCTACCTGGCGCCGGACGGCGGCTCGATAGCGCTGTTCAGGGATCCTAGGCGCACAGCCGAGGATATCGCGCGGTTTTCAAGGAAGGACGCGAAGGCCTATCTTGAATTTATCGGCCTCATCGACGCTTTGCTCGACTTCGCCGGAGCGATGAACAAAGGCGATCCCGGCGTCACGAAACCAAGCAAATATCTGGACATCGCCAAGGCGGCCATCCGCAATCGTCGATTGAAGGATAAGTTGCAGCTAATCAGCGCCGCGCCCGCCGACCAGCTCGCGGCCGAGTGGTTTGAGAGCGACGCGGCTCAGGCCCTGCTGCTGGGAGTGGTCGCCGGCGCAGGTCCCTTCGACACCGATGGCAACGCTGTGGCCTATGCCTTGTTCGGGCTGTTGCACCGCGTCGGTGTCTCCAAGCCGATCGGCGGCATGCGTATGCTGGCCGACACGCTCGTCCGAGCCTACGCCGCCAGCGGCGGAGAGTTAGTTCTGGACGCGGAGGTGACCGAGATAATTATCGGCGACGGCGAGGCGCGTGGCGTCCGCCTGGCGGACGGGCGCCGCCTTGAAGCCATGGCCGTCATCGCTACCTGCGACCCTCAGACGGCGGCGCGACTGACCACGCCAGGCGGTTTGGATCGCGTCACCCGGACCCGCCTAGAATACGCCCCGGCGCACCGCGCCAATGTTGGACCCTCTCTGATCAACCTGGCTTCGTCCCGCCCCTTCCGCCTGAAACGGCACCAAGATCAACGTCATGATGGCGTCGATCTTAACCAGGCGGTGGGTCTGATCGGAACCGCCGACGAACTTCGCTTAGCGTTGGCGCAGGCCCGGCGTGGCCTTACCCCTTCGTCGCCCGTCTTCTCCGTCTCGGCCGCGACCAATTGGGACCCGAGCCAGGCGCCTGCGGGACAGGGAACCGCCTACATCTACCTGCCCATTTTTCCAGTGGAGGTGAACGAGGGGTGGGCGGTCGCCAAGGCTCCCGCGGCCGAAGCCATCATCGCGCGCGCGGCGGAATTCTATGACGGCTTCGAAAGTGAGCTGGGCCGCTGGTTCGAAACCTGCCCAGAACGTGCGGTGCGCGCCAACGTCACCAAAGGCTGCGTCACCCATGTCGACTTCGGCGCCCTGCGCAGTGGTAGTCGCCGACCGGCGGTGGGCCTTGGCGGCCCCGCACCTCTCGTGCCGGGCTTCTTCCTGGGCGGCGCGGGCATCCACCCCGGCGGCGGCGTCTCCGGCGGCCCCGGCCGCCTGGTCTCACAGCGGGTCTCGACCTATCTCCGCTCGAGGAACTGATGACTTCCCAGACCTTCACCGATGCGGATCGCCGCCTGACCCTGGCGGCGCTGATGATCGTGTTCCTGCTCAGCGCGCTGGACCAGACGATCGTCTCGACGGCCATGCCGCGCATCATCTCCGAGCTGAACGGCCTCAACCTCTATTCCTGGGTGACGACGGCCTATCTGCTGAGCTCGACGGTGATGGTGCCGATCTGGGGCAAGCTGGGCGACATCTTCGGCCGCAAGCCCGTGCTGATCACCGGCATCAGCCTGTTCCTGGCCGGCTCGTGGCTATCGGGCCTGTCGGGCGAGTTCGGGACGATCCTGGGCATGCCCGGCATGGTGCAGCTGATCGTCTTCCGAGCCCTGCAGGGCATCGGCGGCGGGGCGCTGTTCACCACCGCCTTCGCCATCATCGCCGACCTCTATCCGCCGCGCGAGCGGGGCAAGTTCGCCGGCATCTTCGGCTCGGTGTTCGGCCTGGCCAGCGTGCTGGGGCCCATCATCGGCGGCTATTTCACCGACCACGGCACGGTGCAGATCGGGACCCACACGGTCGCCGGCTGGCGCTGGGTGTTCTACGTCAACCTGCCGCTCAGCTTGCTGTCGCTGTTCATGGTCATCGTGAAGATGCCGCCGCTGGAGCATCGCCGCTCCGGCAAGATCGACTTCCTGGGCGCGGCCCTGCTGATCGCCGCCTTCGTGCCGCTGCTGCTGGCGCTCAGCCTGGGCGGCCACGACTTCGCCTGGAGTTCGCCGCAGAGCCTGGGCCTCTTCGCCCTCGCCGCCGTGTCGCTGATCGCCTTCGTGATCGCCGAGACCAAGGTCAGCAATCCGATCCTGCCGATGCACCTGTTCCAGAACCGGGTGTTCACCACGGCGAACCTGGCCGGCTTCCTGATCTCCATGGCCTTCATGGGCGTGGTGACGTTCCTGCCGCTGTTCCTGCAGCTGGGTCGGGGCGTGCCGGCCACGGTCAGCGGCATGACCATGCTGCCGCTGATGGCCGGGCTGATCGCCGGCAGCACCGTCGCCGGCCAGATGGTCACCAAAACCGGCCAGTACAAACCGTTCATGATCGGCGGCGCGGTCATTCTGCTGATCGGCGTCTTCATGCTGCACGACCTGTCGAAGATCACCAGCCTGCCGCTGCTCTGCGTGCTGCTGGCCTTCGTGGGCCTGGGCCTGGGCCCCGGCCAGAGCCTGTTCAACATCGCCACCCAGAACGCCGTCGACCCGCGTGACATCGGCGTGGCGACCAGCTCCAACCAGTTCTTCCGCCAGATCGGCTCGACCGTCGGTGCGGCCCTGGCCGGGACGATGCTGACCGCGCGCCTGGCCAACCTGCCGGGCGGCGGCCTGGACCTGGGCAAGCTGGAAGGCATGGCGGTGAAGGCCGCGGCCTCGGGTCAGGCGGCCCACGCCGACCCGGTGCTGCAAGGCGCGCTGATCAATGCGGTGAGCGGCGTGATGGTCGCGGCCCTGTTCGTGATCGCGGCGGGCCTGGTGGTGATCCTGATGATCCCCGCCCTGCCCCTGCGCTCGCACCAGCCCGCGGCCGGCGCGCCGGTGCTGGAGAAGGCGGAACCGACGAACTGAGGCTCAACGGACACTCGCTAAGCTGAAGCTGTTGCCGCGCATCGCACGCCTCAACGACAGGATGGTAGGCTGTGCCAGTCAACACCGTCTGGGACTGGAAGTCCGCGCGCCAGCGTTGCCGCTCCGGCCTAGCGTCGGCGGCAAACCGTTGCATTGGCCTGCGGCATCGGCTCGCCCGATGGTTCTTGATGGCCCGCTCGCCTCGGGAGCACCCTAGAGCCTGATCCGGGCCACCCTTCTTGGTCACGGCCTGTTGGCGAGCGCGGACCAGATGCTGTCGATCGTCAGATGGCGGTTCTCGGGTCCTTGATCAGGTCGGCGAGCACCCGGTCACGGACGCCGGCCTTGGACCCGCGCCAAGTCTTGATAGGCGCGTTCCAGAGGCCGTCGTGCAGGCCAAGCTTAATCTGGCCGGCACAGCGGCGAAACCTGGATGATGGCCGAGCTGGTGGCCCCGCAGGAGGGATCGGTGCGCCGAGCCGCCCACGCCGCCATGGAGATCCACAAGCTGATCGCCGTGGAGTCCAGCTCTGCCGCATGGGCCGCCCGCGAGGCGTTGTCCGCCAGCCTGGAAATGGGTCCGGCTGCCCGGGAACAGGCCATCTATCAAGGTCTGCTGCTCGAGCGCCTATGGCGGGAGATCAAGGACACGCCGGCCGCCCGCCTCTCGCAGGTCACCTATCCCTACGAGGATTGATCCTGCCGGGCTTCGTCGGCGGCCATGGTCGTTCGGGACGGATCGAGAACCGGGGGCCAGGTACGCACGCCGTCGCGGTCGATGGCCGCCACGATGGCGTCCTCCCGCCAGACCTCGATTGTCTCGGCGCTGGCGTGCTCTCGCAGCAGGCCGAAGGCATGAGCCCGAACCGCGTCGCGCGTCAGGGCCTGGATATCGACGTGCGTGGCTTCTTGTTTAGGAGCCAGGCAGACGAAGGTGAAGGTCTCCACGGAAGCCATGCTTGAGCTTAGCAAAGGTCCGAAGCTTCATCGGTCACGTTTACGACAGACCGGTGGTTAAGGCCGGAACGTCTGGCCTGCCTTGCGATTTAGGGGGCGTGCGCATCGCCACCTTCAACATCAACAACGTCCGCAAACGGCTGGACAACCTGATCGACTGGCTGGCCGAGTCCGAGCCCGACATCGTCTGTCTGCAGGAGTTGAAGACCGAGGACAAAGCCTTTCCAGCTGAGCCGCTGGAGCAGCTTGGCTATCACGCGGCCTGGAAAGGTCAACCGACTTGGAACGGCGTAGCGATCCTGGCGCGCGGCGCCGCGCCGGTCGTGACCCGGACCGCCCTGCCCGGCGACCGCGCCGACAACCAGGCTCGCTACATCGAGGCGGCGGTGAACGGCGTGCTGGTCGCCTCGATTTACTTGCCCAACGGCAATCCCAGGCCTGGCCCCAAGTACGACTACAAGCTGGCGTGGTTCGAGCGCCTTATCGCCCACGCCGCCGAGCTAAGAGCGACCGGCGCCCCGGTGATCCTGGCCGGCGACTACAATGTCGTGCCCACGGAGGCCGACATCTACCAGCCGCACCGCTGGCAGGACGACGCCCTGTTGCAGCCTCAAGTGCGGGCCGCCTACCAGCGCCTCCTGGACCAGGGCTGGACCGACGCGCTTCAGGCCCAGCACCCAAAAGCCCCGCCCTGGACGTTCTGGGCCTATCTGCGCAACCGCTGGCCCAACGACCAGGGCCTTCGCCTCGATCACCTCCTGCTGACCCCTGACCTGGCCGATCAGCTGGCCGACGCCGGCGTCGATCGCTGGGTCCGCGGGCAGGAAGACGCCAGCGACCATGCGCCCGCCTGGATTCATCTGGACCGATAGCGGTGGCGTCGGTCTGGACGAGACTCGCCCTCTGAAACATTTTGTTCTATATTTGTTCCACGGAACACGTCCGCCATGTCACCGCCGAGCCGCTGACCGCCGTGGAGCTTGAAGCGGCCTCGGCGATCCTCGATTTCTCACCACCCACCCGTGGGTGCGCCACGTCGAGGCCCTCGTCGACGGTGGCTTTATGGTCTTCATCGACGACGCCATCGACGCACCTCTGACGCGCATCGCCCAGGCGCCAGAGCGGCCGCCGGAGGTCGAGCTGCATGGACCGGGCAAACCGTGCCAGGCCTTGACCGAGCATCCCCGGGCCGAGTGTGTGGAGATGTTCGTCGACGCCGTGGGTCATCCCGAGGCCGCGCCACGCGGCTGGTGGCATGCCAGGATCTGGTTGAGGACCGAGAACGGCGTCAGCGCACCCGCCGGAGAATCCTGACCGGACCCGCTGGTTGCGACTGCAGGTCGGTGGATTGCTGACCCATGAGCGTCGCTGCGGCAATTCGCCGGTCCCCAGCCCCTGGTCCGCCGGTTCAGATTTCCTATCTAAGTGGCTCACCACAAAGAGGATTTCGACGACCATGGCGACCGGTTGGACGCATGCCGACGGCGTACTTGACCAGATTACCGACACGATCACCGACGGCGTCCTGTCGGCGCGCGCGCGTCTGCCGTCCGGCGACGGCGCGGCGTTCTGCGACGAGTGCGGTGAACCGATCCCCGAGGCGCGGCGCAAGGCCCTGCCCGGGGCGCGCACCTGCGTGGAGTGCCAATCAGGACGCGACGCTCGTGTGGTGTTCAGCGCCATCAACCGTCGGGGCAGCAAGGACAGCCAGCTGCGGTAGGCGCTGAACGGCGCGCTAGCGCGGGCGTTATCCCGCCATGCCGCGCACCTCGCCACAATGAAGAAGCCGTCCGCCGCCAGCCTCAAGAAGGTCACGCCTGAGAACCTCATCGGTCTTGGGGCCGAGCGCCTGGCCGAAATCCTGGCCGAGGTGGCCGAGACGCGCGTCGACCTCAAGCGCCGGCTGCGCATGGAGCTGGCCGCCGATCTTGGTCCCGAACACCTCGTTCCCGAGATCGACAAGCGGCTGCAGGCTTTCGAGACCAGCAAGGGCCAGATCACCTGGCGCCAGAAGCCGGCCTTCATCCGCGACCTCGACGCCCTGCGCGCGCTGATCGTCCGTCTGGCGCGCGGCGAACCCGACGCCGCCGCCGAACGCTTGTGGCGTTTCCTAGCCGCCGAGCCCCAGGTCGGACGCCGCCTTCGCGAGCGCGAGGACGCCGTGGAGGCCATCTACCTTCGGGCGGCCGCCGACCTTGGCCACCTGTTGGCTCTGCGCGATCCCCAACTGACCGCCAACGCCCTGGTCGAAGCCGCCGCGGCCCGCCCCCAGGGCTGGGCCCGATGGCTGCCCGCCGCTCTCGAACCGGTGCTACCCGCCACAGCCGCCTTGGCGCTCGTCGAGGCCCTGGCCCTGGCCCTGAAGGTCAGTGCGCCGGGCTGGTCCTTGGTCCTGCGCCATCTCGCCGACGCCGCCGGCGACATCGAGGCGGTCAAGTCGACCTATAGTCCCGCCGCCCTGAAGACCCCGGCGGTCGCGGTCCAGATCGCCCGACGCCATCTCGCGGTCGGCGAGCTCGACGACGCCGGGGAGGCGTTGCGCCAAGCCGCGCCCAAGCCGGGCCTTCTGGGTCGGCTCCCTGCGCCGGACTTCGACTGGGAGACCGCCTGGATCGACTATCTTCAGGCCGCCGGCCAAGCCGAAGCCGCCCAGGCGATCCGCTGGGCCTCGTTTCAGAGAACCCTCGACATCGGTCGGGCCAAGGCCTTCGCCGGGGCGCTCGACGATTTCGACGACGTGGCGGCCGAAGCCCAGGCCTTTGATTACGCCGCCCAGCACGCCGACTTCGAGCGGGGCCTGGACTTTCTGATGCAATGGCCTGCCTTGGCCGAGGCCAGCCGCATGATCCTGAGCCGGCCCGACGACATCAAGGTCGACGCCGAAAAGGCCGAGCTTTGGGCGGGCAAGCTGCGCCGTCGTTTTCCGGTCGCCGCGCATCAGTTGCTGCGCCGAGCGGCGACGGCGGCGTTCAAGCGCCGCGAGTTTAAGACGTCTGAACGCCTGGCCCAGGAAGCCGACTCCATCGACCTGCCCGCCTGACCGCATCGGCGGCGAGCCTCGTTGGGCGCCCTCGGGTGCTAGGCGCAGGGGGCTTCGTCAAGGCGCATCGCCACCAGGAAGGCTTCGAGCAGCGGCTTGGCCAAGGTCTCGAACCGGCCGACCGCCGGCATCGGCACGCGAGCGATCAGGCCGCCGGGAAACTTCGCGACCGCCCCGCCGGTCAGGGCCACGACGAGCTGCAGTTGGTCGCGCGCGTCACGCAGCTGGTCAGGCGCGCCGACCGCCGCCACAACGGCCTCGTTGGGCAGCTTCAGTTCATAGGTCACGACTTGGCGGGTGGCCGCCGCATAGCTCTCGAAACGCTCGCGACGGGCGGCGATCTCGAACTGCAGGATCTGCGCGGCCGACGGGGTGTCTTCCGCTGCGGACTCGACGGGTCGCGTCGCTGGTTTGGCCATGGCTTGGATATTGGGATGATCTTCGCTCAAGCGACGGCGGCGGTTCGTCGCGGGCGCTACAGCGCGCTATGGGCGAAGCGGTCGCGGATGTTCTTGTTGAAGTATTCGACCTTGGCGAACGCCAAGCGCAGGCCTTCGGCCACGTCCTTGGGCGCATCGGCATAGGCGTAGGCGCGACCGCTGACGAAGATGATCGTCAGGGTCGCGCCCGCCGGATCGTAGATGTAGCTCTTGATCAGAGCTGACGGCATGAGCGCGCCTTAGGTCTTTTGGCGGTCGCCCTTGTCGCCCTGGCCGGGACCGGCGTCATGGGTCGAGTGGCGCCGCTGGTCCGCCGCAGAGGACTTACCCACGTCCACTTCTTCGCTGAAGTGGCCCTGGTTGTCGCGGCGCACGTAGCGCTTGTCACCGGGGGTGGGTTCGATCAGTTCGCGTTTGGGCATGCAAAAATCTCCCTGCTCAAAAATCGAATCCGCAGCGACGCGATTCTGTTCCGCGAGCGGCGTCCAGACACGCGCGAAGGCTCGCGCCTTTCTTCCGATCGGACGGAACGTCCGGGCGTGGGCGCTTCTCTTGGTGTCCGGACGGCGCCTTTCAGACGCTGGGGACGCCAGCGGCCCGGCCATACTCCCCCCGACGATCGGCCGTCCGGGAGAAGTCGCGCATCTCCTGGTATCTGGAGAGCTTGGCCTTGGGATCATCCTTGGAGTTGGTCGTGGCCATGGCGTCTCCTTTGCCAACCTTAACGGCCAGGCGGTGCGGCTGATCCCGCCGCTTATTCTGTGGACAAGCGCCCGCTGAAAACCGGGTGGAAACCATCACGTGCGAGAACCGGGGGGTATCGGATTGAGCCGAGAGGTTTGGTCATGGATTTTCAGGAACACGCAAAGCAACACAGTCAAATCCGCGATGCGCTCGTCGCGGCCATTGCCGAGCGCCAAGCGATCGATCCCGCGACTTTGCGATCGGATCGTCTTTGCCCGAGCGGGTGCTGGCTGCATGGCGAAGGCGCCCGGCGCTGGGCCGGCAACCACGCCTTCCTGGGACTGATCGAGGCGCATCGCGCCTTCCACCACGAGGCCGCGGGGGTCGCCGACCTGATCAGCCGCGGCCAATGGGTCGAGGCGCAAAGATCGCTTCGCAACGGATCGCCGTTTGCGCTGGCGCTCGGCGACCTGACCGCCGCCCTGCGCCGAATGCGTGCGGCGGCCACGTCGGTGGCCGCCTAGACCAGGCTAGGCCCGCAGCGCCACGGGCATCGTGGGTTCGGCCAGATAGGCTGGAAAGAGGAAACGTCCAGCGCGTTCGCCGTTGCGCAGGCGGATTTCCAAAACCACCGGCTCGCCCGCGTCGGACAATCGGTGACAAAGGTCACGCGCGGCCTGCTCGGCGCGGGCGCCGGTAGCGAATTCCAGGGGGCCGTCGTCGAAATCGCCGCGAACGATCCAGCCGTCTCCCGACGGCGCGACAAAGACAAAGCAAGGCATGGCTACAACGCAGAAACAGTAGAATGACGAAGTGGCGGCCGGTCCTCCGCTGGCCGGCCGACCACCCCTACGCTTAGGAGAACGTGTCGCGGTCCAGGCGCCTCAGCGCTGAGAGGACTTCGCTGAGCGGCACCGGCCCGGGCGTCCCCAAAAGCCATCTCTGGCTAGGCCGATGTTCCACCGCACTGGCGTCCGAGGCCCAGGCCGCCAAGATCTCGCGCTTTTCAGCGGGATCGAGGTCCTGGTCCTTGAGCACCTCCAAAGGATGGAGAAAGCCGACAGCGGGCCGCACAGGCCATGGACGCGCCCGATCGTTCCAAATGTCCGTGCGCATGGCCCGTCTCCTAGGCGGCCTTCCGCGTCTTCGCGGGCTCGAGAGGCAGCGCGCGTTGGTCCGCGCCCACGGCAATGCGAATCTGCCTGGGCTTCAGAGCTTCGGGCACCTCGCGTGCGAGGTCGATCGACAAGACGCCATGGGCGTGGGTCGCGTCCTTGACGACCACGTAGTCGGCCAGCTCGAACCGGCGCTCGAAGGCGCGCTGGGCCAAGCCTTGGTGGAGGAATGTTCGCGCGCCCTGACCCTCGCTCGCCGCCTTCTGTCCTCGGATCACCAAGAGATTAGGCTCGGTCGTGATCTCCAGATCCGCTGGCGCGAAACCGGCGACCGCCAGCGAGATGCGATAGGCGTCCTCGCCCGTCCTTTCGATATCGTACGGCGGATAGGACGTGCTGGCGCCGGTGCGCAGCGCGGTCTCGACCAGATCGACCATCCGGTCGACGCCGATCATCGAGCTATAGAGGGGGGTAAAATCAAACGCGGTGCTCATTTCCATCTCCTCGAAAGCAAGTTGGACATGAGGGGCGCTGAGCGAAGCGCCAAGCACCCCACGCGCCGGGCCCTGTCGGCGCCCGGCAAGCAAGCGATGAATTAGGTCGACCTCGAAATGCGTCAAGATGTTCGCGTTTGGAAAAAATACTCGCATGTCGCTCCTAACCTCGCGTGGTTCTTCCGTCGCGACCACCCCGGGGGAACGCCACGCGTCAGGCGCTTGAAGCTCCCGCAGGTTTTCTCCGTTTCCACCCGCCAGGGTCGAGCGTAAGGCTTGAAGCGTGAAGCGATGCTCGCTTCTGCCCTTCCTGGGCGTTTCCTCCCTATGACTGGCCCGGCGTGTGAACGCCGGGCCTTCTTTTTGGCGCGCGGCGCCGCCTGCCAGCGCCTCGCATGTCAAAAGCGGTCGCAGCTTCAACTTGGCGAAAATTTTCCGAGTCGCCTCAAACCCTTGGCGGCGTTGGATCAGGCCTTGGCGCGCGCGTGGGTCGCACCCCTGGGCTGATTGACCCTCGCGCTGGGACTGCACGCTCAAACCGATCGGCGAAACGGGCCGTCTGGCCGTGCGCCTGGGCCTGCGCCGCATCAGTGGCCTGCGGGAGGAAGACGCCGCCCGCCTCGTTCTGGCCCGGGGCGAGGAGCCTTATCGGTCGGTCGAGGACGTCTGGCGCCGCCCGGGCCTGGGTCCCGGCGCGCTCGATCACCTGGCCAAGGCCGACGCTTTCGGCCCCGAACTCAACGTGGCCCTGAAGGCCATGACCGAGGGCCGGGAGATCATCGAGGACTACAGCCACGTCGGCCTGACCCTGCGCCGCCAGCCGCTGGCCCTGCTGCGCGAGGACCTCTCCGCCCTCAAGCGCGTCCCCTGTCGCGCGGCGGACACGGCCTGGGACGGCCAGTACGTCCAGACCGCCGGCCTGGTGCTGGTTCGCCAGATGCCCGGCGCCGCCAAGGGCGTGATGTTCATGACCATCGAGGACGAGACCGGCGTGGCCAATCTGGTGATCTGGAAGACCCTCTACGAGAAGCAGCGTCCCATCGCGCTCGGCGCCCACCTGATCGGGGTAGACGGTCGCATCCAACGCGAGGGCGAGGTGGTCCACCTGGTCGCCTACAAGCTCCACGACCTGCGCGACGTGCTCAGCGGCCTGGAAAGCCGCGCCAACGATCCGGGCGACATGGCCTGGGCCAAATGCTCGCGCAATTTCTGCTGAGGAAGCCGATGGACGCCCAGCCCCGCCTGTTCGACCTGCCCCTGGCGCCCAGGAAATCCCTGCCCGAAGGGTTCCGCTATCAGGAGAACCTGGTGAGCCCGCAGGAGCAGCGCGACCTGGTCGCCAGCGTCCAGGGCCTGCCGTTCAAGCCCTATGAGCACCTGGGCTATTTCGGCAATCGCCGCATCGCCGGCTTCGGCTGGCGCCAGGACGAGGCGGGCATGATGGTCGAGACCAGCGAGCCGATCCCCGCCCTTTTGAAGCCCCTGATGGAAAGGGTGGCCGCTCTCACCGGCCTGGCCGCCGAGAGCTTCCGCCACGCCCTGGTCACCGAGTACTCGCCCGGCGCCGACATAGGCTGGCACCGCGACCGTCCGCGGGCCGTGGCCGTCGCCGGCGTCTCGCTGCTGTCGCCCTGCAACTTCCGCCCGCGTCGCAGGGCCGGGGCCGGCTGGGAGCGCGCCTCGATCATCGCCGCGCCGCGCTCGGCTATCTGATGAGCGGCCCCTCGCGCAGCGACTGGCAGCACTCCATCCCCGACGTCGAGGCCCTGCGCTACTCGGTGACCTTCCGAACCGTCCGCGGCTGAACCGCGCCCATCCCCGGCTAGGTCGCGGCCGGCGCGTTCAGCATTGCCTCCAGCCGCGTGACGCTGGACAGCACCGCCTCGAAGTCGGGAACAGCGCCAAAGATCATGCCGCTCATCGCCGCGTAGTCGCGCGCCAGCCTGACAATCATGTCGTCGTGCGGCGCCAGGGCGAAGCTCCCCGGCTGAGCCGAGGCCAGGTCGGCGTCGGGGCGGTTGAAGAACAGGCGCGCGTGGGCCACGCAGTCGGCGCCCAGGGCTTGGGCGCCCAGGGCGCCCCGGGCCGCCGGGCTCTCCATCAGCCGATGGATGTCGTAGTAGTGGCGCGAGACCCGCTGGCCCTCGCCCCGCAACACGCCCTTGGCGTCGAAGGCCCGCCGCAAGCCGTGCAGGATCACCACCTTGTCCCAGAAGGTGCGTTCCGGATCGACCGTGACGACGCCGGCCACGGCCAGATCCGCGCCCGGCAGATCTTCGTCCGCATAGGGTCTGATGGTCCTGGGCTGGTGCGGATCCAGGGCCGACTTGGCCCCGCTCTCGATCTTGACCAGCTTGTGAACATAAGGGTCGTCGGCCGTCACGGCCGGGTAGCGCAGAAGCAGGCTCTGGCCATCCTGGTCGTCCAGGTCGATGTCGACGGCGAAGGCTCCGGCGTCCAGGCCGTTGAACAGGGCGTCCAGGGTCCAGCAGACCCAGAAGTCCTTCTCGATGTTCGAGGGCGTGGAGCCCAGCCGCTGGGCCGTGGTGTTGAACAGGCCAAGGCGCGTTTCGGCGTCGGCGCCGATGACCTGATCGAAGGCTGGATTCATCATGGCGCCGGCGCCTGGGCCAACTCATCGGCGATGTGCGGGCGGATCAGGTCCTGCATCCAGCTGGGCAGGGCGGCGAATCCGTCGGCCAGGTCCCGGCGCAGCGCCGGCCCCGTCTTGGGATCGGCGAGCAGATTGCCCACCCGCCGCGCGTAGTCCTGGCCGACGTCGTCCTGGCCAAGCGTGTCGCGCAGCCAGTGCAGCGCCTGGACCAGGCGCATGGCTGGCCGGCCGGCCCAATAGAGCTTGCTGGCCGCGGTCGGCCGGAAGGTGATGGCCATCTGGCCAAGCTTTATCGACCGCAGCCGCGCGTCGGCATGGACCACGATCTTGGCCGGCACGGCGTTGGTGAAGCCCAGGTCGTTGGCCGCCGTCATGCCGTCGATCAGCAGCCGGATGTGGTCGCGGCGGGCCACCGCGTCGATCACGGCGGCCGGGTCGGGCGGACTCAGCTGCTGGGTCAGGCTGTTGAGCTTGGGTTTGTCGTAGAGTCCCCGGTCGATCCGGCGCAGCACGCCCTGCGCCAGCCGGCGTTGCAGCGCCTTGTCCACAGCATCGCGACCGCCGAGGTCGGTGAAGTCCGACGGCGTCCACACCTGGCGGCCGGCCGCCTTGGCGATCCGGTCGTCCATGGTAGAGGTCAGTTGTGATCGGCCGCTGGTCATGTCCGAAATGTGTAGACAAATTTCGGACGTCATTGCGCGACGGGCGTCAGGCGGTAATCGCCGTCAATCCAGCCCTCGACCCGAACGAGGCTCTCCAGACACCGGCCGGCCGGCGCGCGACGGATGAACGCCACCAGGTTGACGGCCTGGCCGATCGCCCGATGGGGCACACGCGGCGCGACCTCGCCGATCAGGTCTTCCAGGCGGCTGAGCGCCTCTCGCGCGCTGTTGGCGTGAAGCGTGGCCAGGCCGCCGGGATGCCCGGTGTTCCAGGCCTTGAGCATGTCGAGCGCGCTGCCGTCGCGGACCTCGCCGATGATGATGCGGTCCGGGCGCAGGCGCAGCGCGGCTCGAACCAGATCGGCCATGGTCACCGCCGGCTCCGTGCGCTTGGTCAGCAGGGCGATCTGATCCTTGGCCGAGCACTGCAGTTCAGGCGTGTCCTCGGCGATCAGCACCCGATCGGCGGCGAAGGCGGGCTCGGCCAGAACCGCATTGGCCAGGGTGGTCTTGCCGCTGCCCGTGCCCCCGGCGATCAGGATGTTGTCGCGGCCCTTGGCGGCCGCGCGCAGCGCTTGGGCCTGCGCGTCGGTCATGACGCCCGTCTTCACATAGTCGTCGAGGGTGAAGATCACCTCCGGCCGCTTGCGAATGGTGAAGGCCGGCGCGGTCGACACCGGCATGAACACGCCCTGAAAGCGCTCGCCTGACCTGGGCAGGGTGGCGCTGACCAAGGGCTGGTCACGGGTGACCACCTCTCCCACATGGTCGGCCACCAGCCGCAGGATCCGCTCGGCGTCGGCCGGCGCCATGCGCTCCCCGCTGAAGACCCGGCCCTGGCCGATCCGCTCGACCCAGATCGCGCCGTCTGGATTGACCATCACCTCCACCACCGAAGCCTCGGCCAGGGCGGCGGCGATCACCGGTCCCATGGCTTGGCGCAGGGCGCTGTGCTTGCGGTCGAGCGATTCCTGGGACGAAGACGTCACGCCTAGTCCTCCTCGTTGTAGACGAGGTCGACGATGCTGAGCCCGTCCGCGCAGGCGAGAGTCATGGCGACATCGGCGCCGCGCATGGGCGGGGCGTATTCCTCGATGGCGCGCACGCCCAGCCAGTCGATTGGGGGCTTTCCTGGAACGTCCAGGGTCTCGGGCGTCTGGACGAACCCGGCCTTTTCTCCGTGAAAAAAGTCGCGGCAGTGGACCGAGAACAACGGTTCTTCCCAGAAGCGGATCTTGTCGGCCAGGAAGGGCTTGGCATTGTTGACGAACAGAAACTGCTTGCCGCCTGGCAGGGCCCGAACATCCTGCTCGGCCAGGACATAGCGCTCGACCTCGGCCTGGTTGCGGCTGCGGTGTCCCTTGGCGAACATCAGTCTCGGATCGCTGAAACTCTCGCGCATTTCCAAGGAGCGCCCGGCCCGCTTGATGATCCGTTCGATGCTGGTCGGCTCGGAGGTCGCGAAGGCGGCGGTGATGTGGCAGTTGTCGAAGATCGAAGTGTGCACGCCATAGTGCTTGAAAACGTCGTTGAACGATTGGCAGATCAGGTGGGCGGTGACCCCGTAGCCGGCCATCTCGCCAAGGGCGTTCTCCAGGAATGGCAGCGCTCCGAGCTTGGGGAACTCGTCCAACATCATCAGCAGCCGATGGCGCTTCTTGCGGCCGCGGCTGTCGGCGTCGATGGTCTCCATCAGGCTGTTGAGGCTTTGGCGCAGCATAACCCGCACGAGAAACGCCAGGCGATCGGCATGGGCCTGGGGCGTGATCAGGTAGAAGCTGACCGGCGCCTCGGCGCAGACCAGGTCGCCGATGCAGAAGTCCGACCAGGACGTGGCGTGGGAGACCAGGGGATCGGCCCACAAGGCCAGCGACTTCTGCGCCGTGGCTAGGACGCTGGAGCGCACCCGGGGTTCCATGCTGCGAAAGGCCGTCGCTCCTAGCCACACCTCCGGATGCACCTCGGCGATCGGCTCGCCGTCCGCGTCCCGCGCCAGGCCGGCGGCGGCCCGCGGATCGGGGCGCCAGCGATGCTTGGTCCCCAGCATGGCGTCCAAGGTGGCGTTGATGTCGATCAGCAGCCGGCGGACGTAGGTGAGGTTCTTCAGCTCGTCGGGGGCGGTGTAGAGGGCGTGGAGGATCACCCCGGTGAAGAAGTTGGCCGCGCTCTGGTCGAAGAAGTCGAGATTGCCCTGCTTGAGCCCGATCGGATCGACCAGAATGCCGACGATGTTCTGGATGTCGGCGATTTCCATGGGCCCCTTGCGCACCTCGAACAGCGGGTTCCAGCGGGCGGTGTTGATGTCCGTCGGCGCGAAGTAGAAGGTGTGGGAGAACTTGCGGCGATGATCGGCGGTGATATGCCAGAGCTCGCCTTTGCGATCGTAGGTGAACTGGCTCTCGCCCCAGGCGGTCTCAGATGTCACCACATGGCCCGCGCCCTTCCCCGACCGCGATGCGCCCACCAAGATGCAATGCTCCACCCCGGTGAAGGTGAGGAGCCTGCCCTTAAGCCGTCCCAGCACCCGGCCGGTGAGCCGTTCGCCATTGAGCAGGCCCGCGGCCTTGGCCTCGGCCAAGCCGCCCCACGCCGCCGTCCCGAAGGGCTGGGGCCGAGCGACGAACCGCTGCGTCAAGCCGGCGATCAAAAGGATCGGCCAGACGAACACGCAGAGGCCGACCAGCGCCGCCTGATCGAAGGCCTGCGGGTGCCTCGCGGCCCAACGGCCATACCAGGTCAGGATCGACCAGGGCGCATAGATCCTTATCGGGCCAAGTTCGCCCCAACCCGCCCCGAACGGTCTGGGATAGGCGAAGAGATGGGCCGCCGTCTGGGTCGCGGCCCAAAGCCCGATCAGCGCCAGCAACAGGCATAGGGGCGCGAGCCAGCGGGCCTTGACGGACATGCTCATATGGTCAGCAGAGCCCAGGCGGCGCGGCGGGCCAATTCCGCATTTCTCCAGGGTCTGGGCGCTTGCGCCGGCCCCGCCCTTGCCGGCTAAGGTCCCGGGGAGCCGAGCAGGAGACGTCGATGGGCGGCATCTGGATGGATAACCACGATCTGGCCGACAGCCTGGCCGAAGTCGTAGGCTTCAAGGCCGGCCTGGCGCTCTCGCGTACGCGGATCGGCGCGATGCTCAAGGACTACGACGTCAAGCTGGCGGAGCGGCTCGTGTGGCCCGAGGCGCGCATGATGCGCGTGGAATCGACAACCTATCAGGAGGCGGCCACCTATCTGCTGTACAAGGTCGGATACGTGGCCACCCCGACCGTCCTGCCGCCGGTCGGCGGGGTCTATCATCGATACAAGGGCGATCCGGTCCGCGGGAAGCTCACCGGCCCGATCGGCGAGATGCTGGTGGAATGGATGGACACGGCTCTGTCCGGGCCGGCGCCCGCCAGCGGCCTGGACCCGACCCCGTTCATGAAGCGCGCGGCCGAGAAATTCGGCGGGCCCGGGCTCGACGTCGCCATGGCCTACCTGCGCGGAATCGACGTCAATCAGCAGATCGATCCCTGGACGCGCATCCGTCGCACCGACTGGGCCGATACGCGCCAGCTCGAGGATCTCTTCAAAAGCGAAAACCTCGAGACGTTGTACGGCAAGTTCTTCGACCAGCGCTTCATCGACTACATCGCCCGCAACTTCGACGAGGAGATCGACGACGTCCATTGGCGCCAGTTTGAGGCGCTGACCGCCGAGCATTTCGAGAAGCAGGGCTTTCGCGCCGAGCTCGGGCCGGGTCGGAACGATGACGGCATAGACGTCCGCGTCTTTCCCAAGGACGACAATCCGAGCCTCCCGCCCCTGATCATCGTCCAGTGCAAGCGTGAGAAGCGCAAGATCGGCAAGACCCTGCTCAAGTCGGTCTATGCCGACGTGCTCTGGGAGAAGGCTGGGTCAGGCCTGATCGTCACCACCACGGAGCTGTCTCCCGGGACCGACGGCGTGCGCCAGGCGCGCGCCTATCCGGTGGAGGCGATCGACCGCGGGAAACTGCGTGATTGGGTCTTGGCCATGCGAACAGCGCCGACCTAACGCGCACTCTCAGCGATCTGGCCCGATCCCTGGGACCTTGCCCTGCACAAGCGCCATGACCTTACTCAGGGCCCGCTCTTGGGCGACCGGCGCGTGGGCCTTGACCACGTCGACCGCCCGGCGATCGACCTCGCGCACCGCCTGCCCCACGCCCAGGTCCATGCGAGTGGGCGCGACTATGCCGTCATGCCCAAGCTCTCGGGCCACCAGGAGCTTGACCCGCGTACGGGCCACAGCCTCGATCCGGCGGTCGGCGCGCTTGATCTTGCGCTCGAGGGTCCGAGCTTCGCGCCGCGCATCCGCCGCCGCCTGCCGCGGAGGATCCAGGCGGGAGGCGAGATAGACCCGGCCGGCCTCGCTGCGCAGCCACTCCTGGCGAACCTTCAGATCGACCTCCGCGCGCCGGTCCGCCGCGCGCGCCCGATCGACCGCGTTCATCTCGGCATGCGCCGCCCAGATCATCCGGACCGGGTTGCGGACCCATCGCACCAGGGTCTGGCGACGCGCCCTGCCCTGCTCGATGCGGTTCTGGGTCCAGTCCAGTCGCCGGGCCGCCGCCGCCCGTCGCGAAAGGGCCTCGCCCATCACCTCGCTCACCACGGACCGGGCCGTCGGAACCTCGATCGGCGCGGTGACGCGCGCCTGGGCGCGGGCCCAGCTGTCGCGCTCGCGAACCATGGTCTGGTGGATGGCCTCGAACTCGCGGATCACCGCATCGATCGGATAGGCCTGGCGCGGACGTCCGGCCGCCATCTGGTCCTCGAGCTCGCGCACCTGAACGGGGCGCGTCTGGCGCTCGGCGTTGCGGGTCTGGACCCGGCGGTTGATATCGCCGCGATCGGACGCCTCCCCGCGCCGCTCCATCCCCGAGGCGGCCGGCCCCAGGTGGATGGTCGGCTCCTGGTCCAGGCCCTGATCGTTCAGACTGCGGCTGGTGACCTGCGGCGCCTCCTGACCAAGATGCTGCCGCAGATGCAGGTTCTGGATCTGCTCCCACTCCAGGCGCAGGGCTTTCACTGCGTCCGGGTTGTCCCACTCCCGAGCCTTGAAGCCGAAGCCTTCAGGCCCGACACGGCGGGTCGTCACCAGGATGTGGGCGTGATGGTTTCGCTCGTCGCCGTGGGCGTCGGGATAGTGGATGCCGTAGTCGGCGATCATGCCCTTGCCCACCAGGCTCTCGGCGATGAAGGCGCGGACGAGGCCGTGGCGCTGATCGTCGGACAGCTCGTGGGGCAGCGACACCAGGATCTCGCGAGCGGTGCGCGAGTCCGCGCGCTTGTCGGCCGCCTCGGCCGCGTTCCATAGCCGCTCGCGGTTCTGCAGCTCGCCGGGCGCGGCGGCCGGGGCCATGATCCCGGTGAAGGCCACCCCGCCCTTGTCGGTGTAGTCGAACACCATTTCGAGGCGCTTGTCGAAGAGCTTGCCGGCCGCGCGATAGGCCGACGCGGCCACGGCCGAGCGGCCGTCGCTGCGTTTGATCGCCTTCACCTCCAGCCGATAGTGGGCCACTGGATCCTTCCCTTGCTGGGCGTGGAGCGCCCGATCTTCAAGCCGCGCAGCGAACGGGATCGCTAAGGGGCTTGCCCCTTGGCTCGACGCCAGACGACGCCCCGATCTTTCGGCGTCGGCGGGCTGCCGGGTCTCCCGGCCGCAGGCATTGCAACGCAATGCATAACTGCGCCCTTGTCACTATGTGCTGAGAAGGGGTACGCTCAATCCGTCGTTAGTTCAAGCCGAAGCCTCTCGATGGAAGCCGCCGTCAGACCCAAGCGCGCTCCCCGCCGCGCTCCCGAGAGCCCAGCCGCCAAGGCGCGTCGGCTGCAGAACCTCGCCGTGCAGCTGGCCGACCGTGAGCACCGCGCCCGGTCGGCCCTGGCCAACCTGACCGGCGCCCTGCCCCGGCATCGCGGGCATGTGACGCGGCTCGATCAGATCGAGGACGAAGGACGCCGCCTTCAGGTTTGGAAGGCCAGGGTCGAGCGCCTCGAAGCCTTGCTCGATCAGACCGAGCGCAAGCGCGAGACCCGCGCCAAGATCGTGCTGGGCGGCGCGCTGCTGGCCGAGGCCCGCGCCGATGACGAGGGTGCGGCCCTGATGGCGCGACTGCTCGACGTGCTCGATCGACGGGTCAGTCGCCCGCGAGATCGCAAGGCCTTGGCCGATACGCTCGGGCTGGCCATCGCGCCGCTGCCAGGAACGCCGGCGCCGTCCCTGCCGGATTTCGACGCCATGGCGCGGGCGAGATTGGAGGGCGCGGCCGCGGAGCCAAGCATTGAGGGTCGCGGGCGCAAAAAGGGAGCTTAGCGCGCCCCCTCCTCCGCGCTTACCCACCGCTCGAACATCGCGTCCAGGGCCTCGTCGCATTCGGCTCGCAGCTGCTCTGCCGACTTGCTGTTGGGCGCAAAGGCCACATCCACGGCCCAGACCGTCATGTGGTCGAATGCGATGGCCCAGGACAGGTTCGGATCGGTCCGGTCGGCCTGTAACTGTGTACGGGCCGCCGCCTCGTCGTCGGTCCAGCGCCGGATGAAGCCGCCGCCGAGAAGATAGAGCGTGTTGCTGTATCGCGGCATGCCGCTGGCCAGATGCTGGGCGATCAGGTCGTCGTCGATGTGATCGAACGTGGTCTTGGTGAACTCGAACATGGGACATCTCCGGCTAGGCCGACGCTCCCCTTGAGCGCCTTTGTCCCTTCCCCGCTGTCGGGCCCCGGCCAGTCACCGCAGGGGTCGCGCTCGCGCGGGCCCGGAGGGGAACCCGCGCAGCGGGTTGACGGGCTGGGTGACAGGGTAGGATTGGAAGAGGCGCCTCCAGGCTCAGTAGCCGAAGCCGCGCCGTCGCAAGTCGACGGCGACGAGCGCCTTCAGGGCGCTCGCCAGCGAGGCGGGCCCTCGGGTGGACGCCGAGGCGACCGGGATCTGGCGCCCTGGCGCCGGGCCCGTGGAGACGAGCGGGCGCCGAGGCTCAGGAAGGGCGCGCCCCGATGAGGCGCAACCCCGGCCCAGCGTCACGCAAAGAGAGGGCTCACGCCCCCTCCCCGCCGCGCGACTTGCCGACCAGCACCTGACAGAGGGCGAGATAGGCCATGGCCACCAGATCGATCGCCAGCAGCGCCCCGAAGAGCATCAGGGCCTTGGGGCCGGCTGGACGCCCGATGAAGAAGGACGCCGTCAGCCCAAGGCAGGCGAAGAAGCCGACGACGAGGGTCAGCTTGAACCCGATCAGGACGATGAGCTTTTCAGTGCGCGTGAAGGTCATGGGTCTGGTCTCCGATCGACGCTCCCGATGAGCGTCTTCGTCGACCGGGCCTGTCGGGCCCTGGACCGTCACCGTCCGCGCCGCGCGCGGCGCGGCACCCGCGCCAGCGGGTTGACGGACCGGGTGACAGGGCAGGATCGGCGGAAGCGTTCACGGGCTCGGGCAGCCCATGCCCTCAGCGGCCTGCCAGGGCGCGGATCGGTCGCTCAGGGTTGGGGCGCGGCAAGCCGTGCGGGGTCTTCGACAATCTCGCCCGTCGGCAGCACGACGAGGCCACGGGCACCCGCCGCGGCCGGCGCAAGGGTTCCTGACGCCTGGACCGAGACGTCAATCGCATCGGGCGAGCGCCCCTGATCGGGAAAGATTGCGCCGCCCGCCGCCGCAAGGGGATCGAGCGGGGCGGCGCCCGTCCTGCCCGCCTGGCCCGGATAGAAGGCGTGATCGCCGATCACCACGCTGGGCGCGGCTCCGCCGAAATGCACCAGGCGCGGCGACACCGTTCCGGCCGCTGCGCGCGCGGCCACGATCTTGGGGTTCTGGAAATAGAGGGCCCCGCCGGTGAGATCCGGCAGCCGGCCCTCCAGGGCCAGGTTCAAGATGGTGTCGATGCGCGCGCGCTCGGCCGGGCGCACCGCCGGCAAGGCGCGCCAGTCGCCGCCCGCCCGCAGCACCGGCTCGAACTGGGCGCGGGCATTGACGACCTGGTCGATGCTGTCGCCCCAGCGCCCGGCCGCGAGCCTGTTGAGGATGGTGTAGACCACGCCGGCCAGGCCGCTGTCGCCCTGCCCGGCCGCCTCGGCCCAGGTCACCCGGGCGATGGCGTCGCGCCCGCCTGGCGCATCGACCACGTCCCGCAGCCGGGCAAGGTCCGGGCGCTCGGCGGCGACCTGACCCCAGGCGCTAGCCGGGGCCGTCGCCAGGACGAGGACGGCCATGGCGCCGGCGAGGACCCGCCCCCAGGTCACGAAGGCGTCTCTGAGGTGAGAATCGGCATGTAGACGCCGAGGATCTCCGCCCGATGGACCGGACCGTAGTAGCGGCTGTCGAAGCTGTTGGGGATCCGCGTCGAGAGCACGAAGACCTCGTCGGCCGCTAGGCGCCGACAGTCGCGCCACTGCGGGAGGGACCGACCGCGCCGATCGATCCGCGCCGCGGCCGGCCAAACCTGGTCGTTGACGAGCACGCGCCGCTCGTCGGCGCAGACAAGATCCCCTGCCCCGGCCCGCACGGCCTTGAGTATGCTGGTGCGCGCTCGCTCGGGCATGGCCTCGGCGACATAGGGATAGGCGCCCGGCGGCGGCCGAAAGGCGATGATGCGCCCGACCGCCGGCGGAAGGCGGGAGCGGACGTAGATGCCGGTCGGTTCGCTGGGCGAGGTGTTGACCAGGACCAGCGGCGCGGGCGCGAGGGCCTGGACCGCCGCGATCGGTGCGGGGATCAGACCAAGCAAGGCGATGCGGAGCCCTCGATGCATGGCCAAGGCTCTCACCCGGTCGATGGTCTCGGCAATTCCCGAGAAATCCGGGGTCGTCGGGCCTTCTCGGGGTTCCCGGCCTGGGTCGCAGACCCCGAGCCGGGGAAACAGGGCCCCTCTTTTGGCCCTGTGTTTCCCGGCGGCGCTTCAGCTGCGCCGTTAGAGATATTGTTATGTACGAAGTTAATTAAGTTAAGGGGCCTGACAGGGAGGAAAACCTGAGTGCGTTCCGTGGCTTGGCGAAACACCCAGTGGGCGATACCCCGTGGATCGGTGTCTGTTCCCCCGAGGCTTGGGTGGGCGTTCCCCCGCAGGAAGCGTGGGTGAAAACCCGTGCCATCCACAGGTTGGACCGGTGGGTGAAAGACCGAACCCGGCCCGAAGTCCCTCCGGTGGGCGAATCCCCGACGCTTTCAGGCCGCTGAGGCCGCAAAATCCCCGCCAACTAGGCGTTCTGCCGGTCCCGCGAACATCTGACGGGGCCAAAATCCGCCCTTAGATGGCCCCGCGCTCCCGTGAAGGCGCACCAGTGGGCGAAACCCCGACATCCGGACCGACCCCGGTGTGTGAAACCCCGAGGCAAAGCCGAGTCCAGGGTGGGTGAAACCCCGAAGCATGGCCCTGGCGCCCGGTGTGCGAAACCGCGATGGCGCGGTGTGCGAAACCCCGACGCAGCTCCCTCAACCGGGTGTGTGAAACCCCGAACGATAGGCCGATTTCGGTGTGTGAAACCCCGAGGGCCTACCCCCACCTCCGGCGGGCGTTCCCCCCGACGGATTGGAGGCGCTTCGGTGGGTGAAACCCCGAAGAAAGGCCCAGGCGGTGTGCGAAACCCCGACAAGCCGGGCCTTATCGGGTGTGTGAAACCCCGACGTGTCCCTTCCACGGCCGCCGCCGGCGTTTTGGCGCTGAAAATCGGCGTCCGCGCCCGGTTTTAACCCGCTGTTTACCAATTTGGCGGGCGGCCAGGGCGACTCTGGTGTGTGAAAGACCGTCCCGCAGGGCCAGGCGTTACTTGAAGTCCTGGCGGCAACTACTTGAAAATATGAGGAGTCGGCAATCGCGGTGTGCGATAGACCGTTAGTCGTCGTCGCGCACGACCCGGCGCTTGGTCCAAGGCTCGATCAGCCCGTCGACCTCGACGGCACGGCGATCTTCCCGCTCCCGGCGGACCCGCGTGGCCGTCTCGGCCTCAAGCTCGGCCTGGACCTGGATGCGCTCGACGACCGAGCGGCGAATGAACCTCACCGCCTGGGAGCCGTCCCCGGCTGTCGTATAGGCCATGTCGTACTCAGGCAGGTCGTTGGCCTCGACGATCTTGCGCAACATGCGCGCAAATTCCTTGGGCGCGCTGTCGGAGCCGCTCTTCTCGTGCAGCAGGCTGACCCGGCAGGTCCAGCCGTCGTCCTGGTCGCCGGCGTGTTTGCGGGCGATGCGGTAGATGATGCGCTCGAGGCCGCCGGAGATCTGGAAATAGTCGGGGTGCATGGTCAGCACCGCCTTCTCGTTCATGATCCCTTCCCAGACCCAGTTCGACAGCACGATACGCAGCGCCACGGGGTTGCCCTGGCCGTCGGTCTCCACGCCCCATTCGTCCAGCCAGCTGAAGCGCGCGTCGTGGCCCTTGCGGGGCCGGCGGATGGAGGTGTGGATCGATGTGGTCGCGAGACGATCCAGCGCCGCCTTCAGGTCGGCATAGCCCTTGCCGCCGGTGTCGCGCTGGATCGTGCGCAAGAGGTCATAGGCGGTGACGTGCAGGGTCCGGGGCACGTCGTTGCGGCCCTCGGCCTTCATGCGGTTGAGCGCGCTGGTCGCCCAGATCAGGATGTCGGCGTCCCAGATGGTGGCCATGCCGTAGGCCGGCATCGCCTCGACCTTCACCGTGACCTCGCCGTCGGCGCTCTTGTACTCGATGGGCTTGAGGCGCTTGCGCTTCTGCAGCGAGAAGAACGGCCGCTCCATCGTCTCGCGCTGATCCTTCAGCGAAAGATCCCGCATCAGCGGAATGAACAGGTCGAACTGGTTGTTGCGGTCCTTGGGGGCCGTCATGCGCCCTGCCCTACTCTCACGATCATCTGGCGTACCGCGATTCGCTTCATCGCCGCCGCGTGCCGGATGGCCGCGGCCACACCGGCGGATCCACCCAAGTCATCGAGGGGGCAAAGGAGCAAAGCCCCATTTGCCCCTTTGCCCATCTTCCTATTTTCTCACCCGGCGTCCGTCTTCGTGGAGCGTCGCCATATCGACCGGGTAGCCCTTCTCGGCCAAGGCCTCCAGGACCAGGAACTTTACCGTCACCCGCCGCCTGACCGCGTCCAGCTTCAGCGCGGTCGACAGCTCATCGTCGATGACGAATTTCAGCGAGGTCTCGCGGTCGGAGAAGTCGGTCGCCGGAGCGGGCTTGACCGCCTTGGGTTTGGGAGCCGCGCGGGGGGCCGGCGCGACCGCCAAGGCCTTTGGCGCGGGCGCGGGCGCGGGCGTCGCCTGGGCCGGCGAGGCCACGTCCGCCTCGATCACGCCGGCAGGCGCACTGGTCGTGCGATTGAAGCCCAAATCCTCGGTGGCTTTGCGGAGGGCTTCGGTGGCGCCCGCGTCGTTGATCGGACGGGGTCGTGGGGCCGGTTGGAAGGCCGGGCGGGCGGCTTTGTCGGTCATGGTCTCCCCTCCCCTATCAGGCCGCCTGGGCCTGGTTGGCCAGCGCTTCAAGCAGCTCGGCCAGCACCGCGGCGATCTCGCGCGCGGCCTTGGCCTCCCCGCCGGGGGCGCTGGGCGTCATGCCCGTGAAGTGGATCTGCTGATAGGCCGCGCGCTGGATGATCTCCGTATTGAGGACCGGGATACTGTTGTCGCGGATCTCCTGGCGGGCATGGCCAGCCACGCGGCTGTAGAGCGGGTTCATCTGGCTGAACACGACGCGCGCGGGGATGCCGCGCTTGAGCATCTTCTCGGCGCGCTTGACCACTTCGTAGGTGCGGTAGACCTCCTGCAGGTCCATGCCCGAGATTTTGGTCGGGATCAGGACCATGTCGCTCTCGGCGATGGCGTAGGTCACCGCCTGGGAGGCCGCGCCTTCCAGGTCCACGAAGACCAGGGCGTACTCGCTGGCGGCGTTGGCGATGACGTCCTGGATCCTGGTCTCGTTGGCCTCGCTGATGACGGTGACCGTGCAGTCGTCGCCGGCGCGCTCGCGCCAGCTGGCGACGTGGCCGTTGGGGTCCCCATCGACGATGGCCACCGAGCCGCCCTGTCGGGCGAAGGCGTCGGCCAGGCACATGACCAGGGTGGTCTTGCCCACCCCGCCCTTCGTCGAACACACGCTGATGACCGCCATGGGGAAGTTCCCTTCTGAGGCAATGGGCAACTGGACAACTGGACAACTGGGGTCTTGGGTTTCTGCCGAGGTCCCCTTTTGCTCAAATTAGGTTATGGGCAATTGGTGAACAGGGTTTTAACCCAAGTGGGTAAATGGGGTTCTGGGGACATGTGGAAAGCAACTTTTCCACAGAAACCCGCTTCACCAAATTCGCAAAACACCTTCATCCCAGATGGGCAAGGGTGGACTTAACCCAGAGCCCATTTGGTGAACATCACTCTAAACCAGATACCCAAGTTCGCAAACGGGGTTCCGGGAACTTCCCGGTTTGGGTAAAATACCCAAATGGGGATTTGCCCTCTTGCCATGATGGGGCGAGGGGGTTCTGGGCAAGTCCTCAAGAGGGCAAGACCACGCCTTGAGCTGAACTGCTTCGCCGGGCCGCGCAACACCCCAGACGCCCAAATGGGAACTTCCCCATTTGCCCACCTGGCTGAGCTCCCGCGCTACAGCCGCCAGGCGCGATAACGCGATCGGCCGCTGACTTCCATCACCGACGCGCCCAGGTTCGTCAGCAGCCGCCGGGCCGTATGGCCGGCGACGCCCAGGTGCTCGGCCGCCATCGGCGCACTGACCAGGGGCCTGGCCAGCAGAAGGTCGACGAGATCGGCCGAGCGGTCGTTGGTCCTGCGCTCGCCGACGCGCTTGAGCACCACCTGGCGGGCCAGATCCAGGCGCTTCATCTCGCCCAAGCCCGCCTCGGCCCCGACCGCCGTGATCTTCAGCCAGTAGGCCAGGCGGGCCGCGACCGGGGCGGCGACGAACCCCCGCGGCGGCTGCAGGTGGGTCCGACGCGGGGCCTCGAAGGCGAGAAGGCACGAGCGCGTGCGGCCCGACACCCTCAGGGCCTGGGCGACCATCACCCCGCCGACGAAGGTCTGGCGGGGCAGGGGGTTGACCAGGCGCCAGCCCTCCAGCGCCGTGGCCGCGCGCAGCAAGGCCGGCGCGCGATCGGGGAGGCGCCGGGTCCACTGCACCCACTCCTCCACCGCCTCGATCGAATCGGCCGTCTCGCCCCGGCTCAGGGTTTGAACCTGGTGGACGAGTTCGCCGACCAAGTCGCGGGCTTCCGCGCCGGGGCCGGGGCGAACCTCGTCGGGGTCGATAGCGGAGGGGGCCATGAGCGGCGGGTCGCTGCGATGGCCCGCCAGCCAGACCGCCCCGTGCGCGGTCTGTAGCTCCGAGCCCGCGCCCCGCGCCTTGCGCCGGGCCCGCACGAGACCGTAGGTCGCACGCAGGGCCTGATCGGGAAGGCGCGCGTCCATCTGGGCGTCGTGCAGGACCAGGTCCTCCATGTCGACGATCTCGCCGCTGACCCAGCCCCAGCCGTTGGCCTCGATGAAGTCGACCCGCGCGGCCCAACCCTCGGCGAAGGGGCAGGCCTGGGCGCGCGCGTCGAGTCGGCTCACCGTGTCCTCGGCTTTGGCGAGGTTCAAAAATAGCCCTTCGACCGAGGCGTCCAACAAGCCGTTCTCCGCGCCGAAAACGGCGAGTCTGAGTGACGCACATTTATACCCCTTAAGTGTGCGTTACGCCATGGCCCGAACATGACCCCGCCCCGGAAGGGATCCTCCGGGGCGGGGGAGGGGCCTTTAGACCTCCTCGTCTTCGGGATTGGTCTCGGGGCGGTCGAGCGACTTCAGCTCGTGGCCCGGACCGGCGACCACCACCTTGGTGAAGTAGCGCTCCTGGCCGTCCTTGTCGGTGTAGTGCTCGTTGCGGATCTCGCCCTCGACATAGACCTTCGAGCCCTTGGGGAGGGGACGCGAGGAGAGCCACTTGACCGTCGCGGGGCTCCAGATCTCGACCTGGTGCCAGGTGGTGAAGTCCTGACGCTCGCCGTTCTTCTTGGTGTAGCGGCTGGTGGCGACCCGCAGGACCGCCAGGGCCTTGCCGCCCGAGGTGGCGCGAATTTCAGCGTCCGCGCCGGTGAAGCCGATCAGTTGAACCTTGTTGAGCATGGTCTTTCTCCGTCTTCCGCCGGGAATGGCCCCGGCGGCTCGCGGTCCCTGCCGCGATCACGCGTCCTGGCAGGGCGGGGACTAAGGGCCGGGCCAAAGCCCGCGGACGGTGGACACCGGGCTGCACGCAGCGCAGCGGAGGAAGGCCGGAGGCTCCGCCGGCCCGCGCCTCGCTTACGAGGTCGGCTTTGACCCGGGCCGCCCCGCCCTAGGGATGGCGTGACAGATCGCGCGGGTCCGCACGCCACTTGGGGCTCCGCTGCCAAGGCGGATGACCTGCTGATCAAGGTGCTGGTCGGCCAAGCCGCGCCGCGCGCTTAGCCCGGTTCGACGCAGCCGGCGCAGACGGCCGAGGTTTTCCGCCGCCTCCGCGCCTAGGACCGGCCAGACGTCTGGATCCACCGGCCTTGGCCGGCGATGGAGCCCAAGGCCTTCAAAGGGCAACGCCCCAGCCCCGAGGGCGCGCGTGTCGGATGCAAGATCCGCAACGAGCATGCGCCGTCCGCGGCAAGCGGTTTCAGAAGGCGACAGGTCGTCGGTCGGGCGCTGTCGGCGCCGGCCGAACAACAGCCGAACGGGTAGGGGAGGCGACCGCCCGTCCCAGGGACGCTCTGGACGGGTCATCGCAAGGCGCCGGAACGAATCGCCAACCGCTAAGGTTAGGGTCCGATCCCATGGCGGCCGCAAGATCTCGCGGTTCGTTCGGGCTTTATTCCACCCGGCCTGGCGTCGTCCCAGGCCTTCGGACTGATGCGGTTAGCCCGCGTCGGCGGCGTCCTCATCGGCCATGGCCCGAACGAGCGACAGGATCTGCCGACGCACTCGACCCCGCCCGATCCTCGCGAACTTCTCGGCCAATTCGAGACCCTCCGGCGTACTTAGGAAGGCGTCGAGGGTCCGATCCGCCGCCGCACGGGATGGATCGGGCGCGTCCGCGCCCGGATCGCCCAGGCCTTCGAAGAAATAGGACACCGGCACCTTCAGGACGCCGGCGGTCTCGTAGAGCTTGGAGGCGCTGATGCGATTGGCGCCGCGCTCATACTTCTGCACCTGCTGGAAGGTGAGCTTCAGTCCCGCAGCCAACTGTTCCTGGCTGACGCCGGCCACCTTGCGGCGGGTCCGCACGCGGGCGCCGACATGGAGGTCGATCGGGTTGGGCGCGCGGCTGTCGGGTGGAGAGTTGGCCAAGTTTCTAGGTCCTTTGTCCAAGGCCGCGGGCGCCAAACGCCGCCGGCGCGTCGGAGCGAGAGAAAAAGCGCCGGGCCGCGGCTTTTCAACCCTGATGTTTTCCAGGGACGAGCGCTGGCCCCCAAGCCTCACAAAAGAGGGCGCGACGGCCAAGGCCGCCGCGCCCGAGCCGTCAGGCCCGCAGCCGCACCGTCACGCAGCGGATGCCGCGTTCGGCCGCCTTCTGGGCGAGGTTGAGCGCCGGACCGAACGGCTTGAGCTCGCCCCCCCGCGCGGCGTCCAACGAATTGGCCAGGGTCAGGACGCAGACCGGCTCCAGCTCCAGCAGTTCGTCATTGGCCCGGAACGGCGCGGCCCGGCCGTTGCGGTCGAAGTCGGCCCTGGCCAGCACCGTGGTGACGCCGTGCGACCGCGCCCATTTCTGGGCGAGCTTCTCGCCGCCCCGCGCGCCGGTGACGGCCAGAGCCATGTCTGGCCAGGTCTGGCGCGCCCAGTTGAGGGCGTCGAAGATGCGCCCGGCGTCGACGGCGGTGTCGGCCTGAGGGGCGGCGCGGAAGCCCACCACCACGGTCCCCGGATCGACGGCGCGGTGTCGCCGGGCCCGCATGGCGCGGATCGCCTCCCGGGCCTCGACCTGGGCGGCCGATAGGCGCGAGGCCTTGACGCTGCCGCGCCAGGGCTGCCAGGCCTCGCCGGTGGCCAGGGCGTAGGCCTGGGCGGCCGCGTCGCGGATCAGTTCCACGGCCTGGACGGCGACATCGGCGGCACGCGTGCGCTGGGTGGCCTCTTGGAGGTCGGTGTCGGCCACCTCCGAGCCGTTGAAGTCGCGGACCTGGCGCTGCAGGTCGTCGCGGGCGCGGTCGGCCTCCCGCTCGATCCGCTGGGCGGCGGAATGGAACGCGCCGATCAGGGTCTCGGCCAGGGTCGTCTGGAAATCCTCCAGGGCGGTGTCGGCCAAGAGGTCCAGCAGTTCGGTCATCACGCAGTGGCCCAGCTGGACGAGGGCGTCCTCGGGCGGATGCGGCCGCGGATCGTCCAGGCTCAGGGCCTGGGCCTCAAGGGCGGTGAGCGGGCCGGTGAGGGGGGCAGGGGCGGTGGCGGTCATGGGACCAGTCCTTCAAAAGGGTCGGGAGCGAGCCCGTGGGCTCCCGACCGCCTTCCGCGCCGACGGACCGGTTCCGGTCGCAAGGGCTTTGAGCGCAGCGCCCCTTGCGGCCGGGGCCGGCCGGTGGCGAGGTCGCTGGAGCCCAGGGCGGCCTCCCACCGTCCGGACGGTCACCAGCCCCGCGCCGCGCCCGAACGACGTCCCCACGCCGTCCCCGCGTAGGGGTCGGCCTTGAGCTGCAGGCGGGCTGGATAGGCGACCGCCTGATGGCCCGGGCAGTAGGGCCCCTTTCCGATGACCGCCGCGCCGCAATAGCCAAAGCCCGCCGCCTTGGGATCGCCCACCGGCCAGCGACAGATCCGCGCCGTCAGGGCCGCGCCGTCGAACACGCGGGCGACCGCCTCGACCGGCGCGGCCTGGGGCGTTCGCGCCCGAACGGCCGGGGCGGCCGGCGGGGGAGGGGGCCTGGACGGCGACGGCCGGCGCGGGGCCGAGGTCCTTGGCCGTTCGGCCCGGGTCCGGCGCGGAGCCGACGGCTCCATGCGCCCGGCCAGGCCAAGCCGGTGGACCTTGCCGATCACGGCGTTGCGGGTCACCCCGCCCAGGGCCTTGGCGATCTCGGCGGCGGAACGGCCCGCCAGCCACAGGGTCTTCAGAGCGGCGACGCGCTCGGCGCTCCAGGAGGAAGAAGACATGGGACACCTCGTCTGCTCGCGCCCGATCGGCGCGCAGACGGATCCCTCCCTTTGCCTTTCCCCGGGCTGGGCGGGTCCCGGCCCACCCTTGAGATTCTCCGGTATTGGCAGGCCGCCCGGCCCCGCCTAAACCTCGTCGTTTCCGATCCTGGCCCCGCCCCATCGGGGCCCGCCCGGGAGGCCAGCGTTATGTCCAGGCTTCGGCTAAAGACGCTGGCGGGTGTCTATCAAGCGCCTTCTCAACTCCCGGAGCGGCTGATCGATCGGCGACACGTCGGATCAAGGACCTCCATGTCGATCATCAAGGCCAAGCCCTTGCGTCCCGGCGACGTGCTTCTGGAGTCGGGGAATCCGAAGATCGCCGCCGGCGCCGAGGGCGGCGTCTTCGGACATGCCAGTCTGGCCGTGACCCGGCTCACCTGGATGCAGGTCGGGCTGCGCGCGATCATGCTACAGGCCCGCCCCATCGCCCGCTACCGCTCCGAATCCAAGACGTTCATCGGGTTTGAGATCGATGGCGCCGCCCTGGTGCGTCGCCGCCATGCGCCGCCGACGGCGACGGACGTCTGGGCCGCCGTCACTTCGGAGCTGGGGCGCAAATACGCCTCGCGGGTCAAGCTGCAGCAGATCAAGGATTTGACGCCGGAGGCGATCGAGGCCCTGGCCCAACCGCTGGATTACGTGCCCGAGTCCGACGACCCGCTCACGCCCGGCCGGCTCTGTTCCGAGGCCTGCGCCGTCGTCCTGGGCCTGTCGCAAACCCTTATCAGTCCCGGCGCCCTGGCGGCGACCGGCGAGCTGATGGATCTGCCCGCGCTCGTGGTTCCCTACGCGACCTTCGTCGAGGCGCACCCCCGATCTGACGAGCTCGCCGATCTGGTCAACACCATCTCCCGCCGCGCTGCTCCCAGGCTCTCGCGCGCCTTGCAGGCCTGCGCCGAGCGTCTGGAGGCGGGCGAGGACATTGACCAGGACGCCTTCCTCGCGTCGATCGAAGCCGAATTCACCGACACGGTCGGGACCAATTCACAGTTGGTCCGCGAGATTGAAGCCCTCGAGGCCCAGATCCTCGACGGCTGACAGCATGAACCGTCGCTTTTGCTTGTGACGCCGGGAAGGGGACGCCAGACTCCTCGGCGATGAAATCGAATCTCGACTACCTGCCCGACCGCCAGCACCGGGAGCTGGACAAGATCGTCGGCCACCTGCTGGCCGGGTTCGAGCAGGCCGTGGCCGGCGGCACCCAGGCCTGGCGGCGCGGAGCCAAGATCTACAAGATCATCCTGTTTGGCAGCTATGCGCGCGGCGACTTCGTCGACGAACCCCACAACGGCTACCTTTCGGACTTCGACATCCTGGTGGTGGTCAGCGACGAGAAGCTGACCGACACGGCCGACTACTGGTACGAGACCGAGGAGAAGATCGCCCACGACCCGTCGATCGGACGGATCGTCAACCTGATCATCCACGACCTCTCGGAGATCAACGCCGCCCTCGACGCGGGCCAGTACTTTTTTCGGGAGGTCATCGAGCAGGGCGTCGTCCTCTACGAGGTGCCCGGCCATGCCTTCCACCCGCCCAAGCCCCTGACGCCCCAGGCCGAACTGGCTCTGGGCGAGACCTACTATCGCAAGATCTTCGACACGATCGAGACGTCCTACAGGATTGCTACGTTCGCGATGTCGAACGGTGACGAGAAGGACTGGCCGCACAAGGCCGCCTTCAACCTGCACCAGACCGTCGAGGCCGCCTATATCGCGGTGCTCCTGCTGACCGGCTTCTACGCGCCGCGGTCGCACAACATCCTGTTCCTGCGCTCCCAGGCCGAGGCCAAGGCCCCGTCGCTGATCCCAGTCTGGCCGCGCGACACACGGGCCCAGCGCAAGCCGTTCGGCAAGCTCAAGCGGGCCTATGTCGACGCCCGCTATAACCAAGAGACTTTCCACATCACTCAGCCGGAGCTGGAGCACCTGAAGGTCAGCGCCGAGCAGCTGATCGGCCTGGTGCGGGCGGTCTGCGAGGCGCGGCTGGGCGAACTGCGCCGCGTCGCGGGCCAGGCCGCGACCTGATCCACGCTTGAAAATTTAACCTTCAAGGTGTATTTCAATGGCGGCGAAGCGAAATCCGCATCACGCGCTGGCGGCGATCCAGACGAAATTCGCGACCGTGGCGGGGCTGGAGATCACGCGGGTGGCGACCGAGAACGCGCGAGCCCTGGGTTATGGATTGCAGGATGTCGTCGACGCCGTGCAGGCGCTGCAAGGTGGTGACTTCATCAAGTCGGAGACGGCGCACAGTCCGCCCAATTCAAGGGTCTGGCACGACACCTACAACCTGCCCTGGGACGGACGCGTGCTGTTCCTGAAGTTCGCGGGCGAGACCTTGATCGACCTGACGCTGACCTCGTTCAAAGAGACCGGAAAATGACCGAGACCCGCATTCATCCCGAGACCGGCAAGGTCCTGCGCCGCGACACCCGCGCCCAGACGGTGCGGTTCGGCTCGATGTCGCGCGTGGTGCAGGCGCCGGGCTGGTATCCCGACGACGACAGCGACTCCATCCATTCGGGCGCTGATCTTGCTGAGAGCAACAGGGCCTTCGAGGCGTTGAAGGCCGCCTACGCCGCCCACGTGCGCAAGGTCCGCAAGCGGCTCAAGCTCACCCAGGAGGAGGCCGGCCGGCTGATCGGCGGCGGCAGGCGCGCCTTCCAGAAATATGAGAGCGGCGCCACACCGCCCGGCGTGGCCGCGGTCGGCCTGATCGAAATTCTGGCCCGCCATCCCGAAGAAGTCGACTTCCTTCGGGCCCTGCGCGCGGAGGCCTGAGCGGACCCTCGGCGACAGGACGTCACACGCCCGGGCAGGGCGACCTCTGGCGCCGAACCGTCCGCCACCCCGCGTCAGGGATCGCAACCCGAAGGGCCAAGACCCGCGCGCGGGGCTTGGGGCGGCTCCGACGCCTAGAGCCCGGCCGCCGAAGGGCGGCGACGCCCTTATGCTCTATCAGTAGCCAACCTCGGCGGCCTGCACGTCCGGATAGCGGGCGAGCAGAGCCTGCGCGGCCGCGACCCGGCCGCCCGTCAATCCACGGCTGGTCAGCAGGTGATCGAGACACTCCAAGCGGGCCTTCAGCTTGTTGACCGGAGCCGTCGGCAGGTTCTGACGGCGCAAGCGGCTTGGTTGCTTCTGGAAGATCCGATTGAACAGTCGGTCGTGATGGGCGCAGACGTTGCGCAGATCGACCAGACACTCCAGCCAGTTGGTGAGCACCTCGTGGGTGGGCATGCCGAAGTCGTCGGCCACGGCGGCTTTTATCGGATTGGACAGAAGGGCGTAAAACCTCACGGCGGCCCCGAAGGTCAGAAATTCCTTCATGGTCCAGAATGGCGGCAGCACAGGATCGCTGTACTTGGCCATGTAGTTGTGAGCGCGCGCGTCCCTGGACTTGGCGTAGAGGGTCGATAGCTGTTCTAGGGCCACACGGCGCGAGGCGCCGTCCTTAAAGGCGCTCTCGGCCTTGTGGGGATGGCTGCCGTGCGCGCGGGTCAAGGCCTCCGACATGCTGTTGCGGAAGGCCAGCTCGAAGTCACCGCAGGCGTCGAAGCAGATCGCCCGCAGGCGCCGGTCGCAATCATAGAGGTTGAGGATCTGGTTGTAGGTGGTGCCGGCCCGGAACGGCTTTCCCGGCAGATGGGTCTGGCGTCGCGCGATGAAGTAGATGCGCAGGCGCTCGTACCCAACCCGCTCGATCTTGCGGGCCGCGACATTGGGCCGAGGCACCACCAGACCGCGGGCGCGCAGATGCGCGACCCAGTCGCTGGGCGTGGCGTGCGGCTTGGTGTAGGGAGGAAGCGCCATCTCAAACGAGAAGGACCGCCCTTTTGCACTCCACCCGAAGGTGGATCGTGTGGCGGCCCGTGACCCCTTATAAATAGCCTTTCGGCCTTTAAGTTCAAGTAAAAAGGCCCGCTGGCGTCGCACGTCCGCCAGGGCGCCCCTCTCAACTTGCAATATTGGCGGTCGTCCCGCTCATGGCAAGCGGGCTGCCCCGGATGGAAATCTCGCCGATTTGGCCCTAAGATCACCGCAAAGCCCGCCCGGCGGACGATTTTTCGCGCCCACCCCAGGGCGCCCACGCCTCTCGGGGAGACCCAAGCGTCGCCCGCCCCCCAGGCGGCGGCGCCTCCCCGGAGGAAGACCCCCACGCCCGACCAAGCAGATTGCCGCCATGCTGCATCCCGTTGGAGCTGCATGCCCTGTCGCTCATTCCCAGATTTCCGTAACCGGAAGACGCTGGCGCCTCCCCCTCGAAGTTGCGCCGGGCCCGGCCCGGGCTCATATCGGTTTCACCAACCGGAGCCGAAGCGATGAGCGCCAAGGAAAAGGGCAAGGCCGCCGACGCGGACCTGCGCACGAACGAGAAGAAGTGGTCCAAGCCGCTGATCGAGGCGGGCTACACGGTGTTCCCCACCGTGATCATCGAGAACCAGCGCCAGCTGGGCCTCGACGCCGTCGACGTCAACATTCTGATGCACCTGGCGTCGAAGTGGTGGAAGGCCGAGGGCAAGCCCTATCCGTCCAAAGGCACGATCGCCCAGGCCATGAACCTGGACCCGCGCACGGTGCAGCGGCGGATCGCCGCCCTGGAGAAGGCCGGCTATGTCCGTCGCGAGGAGCGGCGCGAGACGCCGACCGGCAGCAAGACCAATGTCTATCACCTGGATGGCCTGATCGCCGCGGCCAAGCCCTTCGCCGAGGAGAAGATCGCCGACATCGCCGAGCGGGTGGCCATCAACAAGGCCAAGGCCGCCCGCAAGGGCGCCCCCAAGCCCAAGCTCACCCTCGTGGCGACCGAGGAGGATTAGAGCCTAATCCTCCTCCCTGACGCGGCGTAGCTCAGCCAGGATAGAGCCCCTGTTTTCGACATGGACTGGGCGGTGACACGCCAGACTATGGGCAGGGCGGTCGCGGGTTCAAGTCCCGCCGCCGCGTCCCCTTCCTTCCACTCCAGGCCTGGAGCCTCGTCGATGGCCCGTGATCCGCGTCCCGCCCCCGCCGCGCCGGAAGACGGCCTGCTGGAATGGATGAAGGCGGCCCGGATCATCGCCAAGATCCCGTACCCGCCGGTCTCGGCCTGGGAATTTGGCCAGTTGAAGACCGAACGCGCCGTCCGCGACCGCCTCAAGGGCGCGACAGTCTACATCATCGCCCAACGACCGATCCTGTGGTTCGACCAGGTCCGCGTCGAGGACGGGCAGATCCGCTTGGACATCAACGACGGGCAGGGCCCGCCCGTGAAGGCGATCGTCGACCCCTATGGCCTGGGCATCTTCGCGACCGACGAGCCGATGACCGTGGAGTGCGGATTTCACCATGACGCCACGGACCAGCCGCCGCCTTGGGACCGGGCGGCCAGCCTCAAGCTCTATGACCGCGACAAGACCCTGCGGGTCTGGTGGAGCCCCCAGAAGCTGCTCTTCGAAGCCTTCGCCCTCGATCGCCCGATCCTGCTCGCCGGCGATCCCGAGCGGTTCATGGACTTCGAGATCCACTATATCGGCAAGGCCTACGACCAGCGGCTTTGGAAGCGGCTGAAGGCCCATGAACGCTATCTCGACATCCTGACCTACGAAAAGGTCCGGGGCGTCGACCACGCCCAACCGTCCCTGGAGATCACGATCTTCGCCCTGGAAGTCGTCGAGCTGGAAGAGCTTCACGGCGTGCGCGACGGTTCGGAGGAGGGCCAGGCCGATCCGCCGGGGCTGACGATCTTCCGCCATCCGGACAATCCGGCCGATCCGCGCTGGCGCGCTTTCCGCCGCCGCTGGGCGCAGGCTCACGAGCCGGCGGTCACGACGGAACTGGAAGCGGCGCTGATCGATCTCTTCAAGCCGGCGCACAACACGATCAAGGTGAAGGTCTATCCGAAGATCGCCGGCGGTCTCCACGCCTTGGGCTATAGCGACACCTTGCTGCGCCTGAAGAACTGCCCCTACATCTTCCGAACCGAGGCAGGCGGCACGCCCCTGGAAGGCGCCGATCCCGAAGACGGCTGGTAGCCGCGCCGGTAACCCAGCCCTGCGCCGACCGACTTGGCGCGGCGTGAAGTCTATGGCATCGCACGGCGCGAAACTCGCGGATCCCGCCCCATGACGCCCGACACCTTCCGCACGCTCGCCCTCGGTCAACTCAACGCGCGCCCGGCCTCGCGGCTGGGCGTGATCGAGTTCCTGATCGGCGACAAGGTGTTCGCCGCGCTCGGGGTGGATCCGGGCGTGGCGATAGTCCGGCTTTCTCCCGAAGATCAGGCCCGGGCCCGGGCGGCCGCGCCCGCCGTGTTCTCGCCCCAGCCGGGCGGGGCCGGCGCGCGCGGCGTCACCTGCGTGCGTCTGGCCCTGGCGCAAGACCATCAGGTCAAGCCGGTGCTCGCCCAAGCCGCGGCCCGCGCCCGCAACGCCCGCTCGGCGCTCACGCGCCTGGGCTGAGCGCCGCCGGCGCGCCGCTCGGCTTGCAACCCCGATTCGGCCGTCTTAGACTCAAGCCGCGTCGCTGAAAGCGTGACGCCGAGGCGTGAGAACCTCGCTTGATAGAGCCGCTTCGCGACCGGACGTCACCCGGCGCGACCGGTGTGCCTGCGCCGCTGGCGTCGACGACGACGCGCGCCTTGCCACTCAAGCCATGGTCTCAAGGACGACCCGACCCTCGTCGGGCGGCGCCTCACCACGGAGGCGAACCATGGCCGGTGGCCACGATCTTGAGGGCGGGTCGGTGACGACGCCCGCCGCCGGGCGGCGAGGGGAGGGGCGGCGATGAGCGACCTACTAGCCGAGCCGCGTCCGGCTCCGACCGACACGGCCGTCTCCCCGCCGGTGCGCGGCGGCGACGTCGAGCGCCTGTTCCGCAGCCAGGCGCCCCGGCTCTTGCGGCTCCTGACCCGGCGCTACAGCCGCGAAGAAGCCGGCGACATCGTCCAGGAGGTCTTCCTGCGTCTGACCGGCGCGGCCGACCGCCAGACCCTCACCAATCCCGAGTCCTACATGAAGGGCATCATCTGGAACCTGCTGCGCGACCGCTCGAAAAGCTTCGCCCGTCGGATCGAGCGGAGTCACGCCGAGCTGCAGCCCGACCGCCACGCGACCGAGGAGGGCGATCCGCATCAACTCCTGGTGGCGCGCCAAACCCTGGCGCGCTACGAAGCGGCGGTCAGCACGATGAAGCCCAAGACGCGGGAGGTCTTCCTGCGCCATCGACTGGACGGCGAGAGCTACGGCCAGATCGCCGAGGCGCTGGGCATGAGCGTGAGCGGGATCGAAAAGCAGATGGCCAAGGCGGCGGCGCACCTCAAGCGCGCCTTGTCCAGGCGCTGATCAGGGAAGGGGGCGTATGAGCCAGCAGGACAAGGCGAGGGACCAGGAGGCCGCCCAATGGTTCGCGCGCATGCGCGGACCGGGGGCCCTGACCCATCGCGCCGCCTTCGACGCCTGGCGCGCCGACGCGGCCAATCGCCGGGCCTATGAGGCGATCGAGCGCCAGTTCGACGAGGCCGGCGTCCTGGCCCAATCGCGCCGTCCAGACGTGTGGCGGCGCACGCGCCGGACGCGCGATCTCGCTCCGGTCTACAAGATCACCGGCGCCCTGGCGGCCTGCGTCATCGCCGCGGCGGTTCTGTCGCTGGTCGCATGGCGCGGCGGCCAGGCCGAGATGCGCTACGCCACGGGGCTGGGCCAGATCCGCGCGGTCAAGCTGGCCGACGGCTCCTCCATGGTGCTGGACACCGACAGCGCCGCCACCGCCGTGACGCGCGCGGGCCGCCAGGTCGTACGGCTCGACCACGGGCGGGCGCGGATCGTCGCGGCCGGAGCCTTGCGGATCGAGGCCGACGGCGCCCAGCTCGACGGCCATGGCGCCACCCTCGACCTGGCCTTAGCACCGCAGGGCGGCCTCGCCGTCACCGTGCTGTCAGGCCAGCCCCGGCTTTCCGGCGCCGCGGCCCGCTTGCTGCCGGACAGCGCGGCCCTGCCGACGGGACGCGAGGTGCTGTTCGGGCCCAAGCTCTCGTCGGTGAACATCCGGCCCGCCTCCAAGGTCGAGGCCCAGTGGCCCTCGGGCCTGCGCACCTTCGACCAGACGCCGCTGTCGGCGGTGGCCGCGATCGCCAACCGCTACAACAGCCGAAAGATCCGCTTGGCCGACCCAGCCGTCGGCGCGCTGCGGGTCTCGGGGGCTTTCCGGGTCACCGGCGCGGACGAGCTGGCCAACGGCCTGGCGGCGGCCTTTGGCCTCACCGTCCTCAAGGCCCCGAACGGCGACCTGATCCTGAGCCGCGCGGCCGCCTGACGACGACGCCGTGACACTGGCGTGGACTTTTTTGGGAGGCGCCGCCCGCTCGCCTCGTCCCTCCCCCCCAGACACGACGCACCTCGCGTCCTTTTGGGGGAAACCATGTTCTCGATCACGACCCGCCGGGGCCTGCTCGCCAGCGCCGCGGTCCTCAGCCTGACCCTGGCGGGTCAGGCCGCAGCCCAGGCGCAAAAGCCCGCGGCCGCTCTGGCCTACGACCTCGAGCGGCAGGACCTCGGCAAGGCCCTGACGGCCGTGGCCCAGGCCAGCGGCCGGGAGGTCATTGTTCCCTCCGACCTGGTGGCGGGAAAAGGCGCGCCCGCCTTGAAGGGCCGCTTCACGCCCGACCAGGCGTTCGAGCGCCTGCTGGCCAACAGCGGGCTGGTCCTGATCCCCGTCGGCGACAAGCTGGTCCTGCGCCGCGCGCTGAGCACAGCGCAGGGGGAGCCTCAAGCCGGCGACCCTGAGGTTCTGTCGGAACTCGTGGTCACCGGCACATTGATCCGCGGCGCCGCGCCTGTCGGGTCGAACCTGATTGCGATAAATCGCGACGACATCGATCGGGCCGGTCAAGCCACTGCCCAACAAATCATGCTGGCCCTGCCGCAGAATTTCGCTGGGGGCCCGGGCGAGACCACCTCGGGGACAAGCAGCCGAAACGGAGCTCCGTTCAACACCGCCATGGGATCGGGCGTCAACCTCAGGGGTCTCGGGTCGAACTCAACACTTGTACTGATAAACGGCGCACGACCTGCGGGCGGCGGCATTGCCGGCGTTTTCGCCGACATTTCGGTCATCCCCGCCTCGGTGATCCAGCGCGTCGAGGTACTGGCTGACGGCGCTTCCGCGACTTATGGGTCCGACGCGGTCGCCGGCGTGGTGAATTTCATCATGCGCGATCGCTTCGAGGGCGCTGAGACACGGCTGCGCTACAGCACGGCCGACGGGGACGCACGAGAGGTCCAGACCGGCTTCTTGGTCGGTAAGCGCTGGGCTACCGGCCGGGTCGTCGCTGCCTACGAGTACTATGACCGCGACGCCCTAGACGCTGCCGATCGTGACTTCGTTCGCGAAGACCTGCGCCCGTTCGGCGGCGCCGACTATCGCCGGGCGTTCGCCGCTCCAGGCACGATCGTCATGTCTGGTCAGTCCTATGCGCTGCCGCAAGGCCAGAACGGCACAGGACTGACACTCAAACAGTTGACCGCCGGATTTCAGAACAAGGCGGATGACTATGCGGACACCGATGTCCTTCCGCGCCAGCACCGTCACAGCGTCTATCTTTCGGCCGAGCAGTCGCTTGGAGATCGGACGCGTCTATTCGGGCAGGCGCTGCTTGCTCAACGCGAGTTCGATCAACGTGTCCTGGGCGGCAGCCAACGGACCGTTTCGGTGCCGAACAGCAACCCGTTCTATTTGAACCCACTAGCCGGAACAGGCCCCGTTTCGGTGCAGTACGATTTTCGGGGGGATTTCGGCGCTCCGCGCAGCAACGGCAAAGTACGCGCTTACAACACCCTCTTCGGTCTGACCGAGAGCTCGGCGAGTGGTCAGCGACCTTACAAGGTGGCGTCGCACGCCAGGAAGAGCACTACCGTATCGACAACTACGGCCCCAACAGCACGGCGTTGGCCGCGGCGCTGGCCGACAGCAATCCGGCTACGGCGTACAATGTATTTGGGGTGGCTGGATCAACGCCCGCAGCGACGAGGGCTCGTGTAGCCGGCTGGTTCGGCGCCGATGGCGCGTTCAAGGCCGCCTCGGCGGCCCTGCGTGCCGATGGTCCGCTGATTGCTCTGCCTGCCGGCCTCGCCAAGCTTGCCGTTGGTGTCGAGTGGCGGTCCGAGCGCTACAGCCAAACATCCGCGTCGTTCCTGAGCGGAACCCAGCCCACGTTCACGCCGACCGTTTATCCAGGGACGCGCGAGATCGCTGCCGCCTACGCGGAGGCGCGGCTTCCACTGGTCGACGAAGCCATGCGCGTGCCCGGCGTCCGTCGTCTTGAGCTATCCCTGGCTGGACGGATCGAACGGTATAGTGATGTCGGCACGACGTCGAACCCGAAGCTGGGACTCGATTGGCGGCCGGTATCAGACATCGTTGTCCGGGCGAGCTTCGGAAAGTCCTTTCGCGCCCCGAGCTTCCAAGACCTGCGGAGCGGCCCGACCGTCACCGCGTATCAGCCGGTGGTGCTGCCCGATCCGCGCTCGCCGTCGGGAAGTTCAACGGTCCTCGCCTTGCTTGGCAACGCACCGGACATGGGTCCCGAGCGGGCCACCACCTGGACGGCGGGGTTCACCTATACACCAGCCATCGCGCCCGGTTTGAACGTGTCGACGACCTTCTATGACATCGAATACAAAGACCGGATCGCCAATGTGAACGCCAATGCGTTCAATCTCCTGATCGAACGTGACGTCTATCGAGACGTCATCACGGAAAACCCCCCGTCTTCCGTGGTGGCCGGCTACTACGCTAGCCCCCAGTTGCTCAATCCGAGCAATATCCCCGCCTCGGCCATCACCGCGCTGGTCGATCTGCAGAACCGCAATCTTTCGTCGGTCCACCAGAAGGGCCTAGATGTCGATGTAGGGTACCGTCTCGCCCTCTCTGCCGGCGACCTGGTCTTCGGCCTCACCGCGAGCAAGATCTTTTCGGTGGACCAGAAGGTCACATCGGGTTCGCCGGTGATTGATGTCGTGGGGACGATCGGCAACCCCGTGGATTTCCGCGCAAGAGGTCGGGCGCTCTGGGCGAACGGGCCATGGTCGGCGAGCGCTTTCGTCAACTATACCGCCGACTATCAAAACCAGACGGTCAGCCCCCGCCAACGCGTGAAAGCCTGGACGACGGTGGACGCCCAATTGGCCTATCAAGTCCCGGCCACCTCGCCACGGTTCGGGGGGGTGCGGGTGGCTCTCTCGGCAAATAATCTCTTCGACCGCGCTCCACCGTTCGTGGAGCAGCGCACGGTCCTTTCGGCCATCGGCTACGACGGCGAGAAGGCCGATCCCACGGGTCGCCGCTTGGCGATCGAGGTGACCAAGGCATGGTGACGATGCCCATGCTGGCCGCGCTCGCCGCTATTGCGCCCGCTCCATCAATGCCGGCGCTCATCGAGACCGTTGACCTCACCACACCAGTCATCTCACCCGACGGTACGACGGTGGCGTTCCGGCAAGGGCGAGCTTCGCTGAACAGCAACCGGTACGAACTGTCATGGTGGACTCTTCCGGTCGATGGATCGGGTGGCCCAATCAAGGTCGGTGACGGTGGGACGGCCTTGTGGAAGTCCGAGGGCGTTCCGGTGATCGAGCCCCCGCAATGGAGCCTCGATTCCAGGAACATCTATTACCGGGCCCTGCGTTCGGGCCAGGTGCAGGTCTGGCGCGCACGCGGCGATGGAACCGGAGACCAGGTCGTCAGCCGGGACGATGCCGACGTCGACAGCTTCGCGCTCCAAGGCGAAAATCGCCTGACCTATTCCGTACGCGCGACACGCTCGCAGATTATCGAGATGGAGCGGACGCTCTACGAGAAAGGCGTCCGAATCGACGGAACGGTCGACCCGTCGCAAAATCTCTTCGACGCTGTCGAGATCAATGGCCGACCGGCCGTAGAGCGGTTCTCGGGTCGATGGTTCCAGCGCGACAGTCTGGCCTTCGCAACGCCTGAACGCTTCAAGACGGTGGATCTCGGCACGCTCGCCCTCGTCGATGAGAGCGATAAGGGCGGGCCCTCCCGCGCGAAGGCATTGGATGTGTTCGCCAAGGTCAAGATATGGGCGAGCGCGCGCTCCGAGCGGTTCGGCGAAGCGCGTCTAACCTACGCTGCGGGGCGCTGGCGCTTGGAGGTCGTGCGGCCGGACGGATCGGTCGTGACCTGCGCCGGCGCGCCTTGCGACCTGCCGTCGCTCGACTGGGTCGCCTGGCGCCCGGAACAGGACGAGGTTGTCTTTCGGGCGCAAGACGACCAGCATCGCACCGTCCTGGCGTCGTGGCGGATCGGCCGACCGCCGCGAACGATTCTCGTCGCGCCCGGACGCTTCGACGGCGGCGAGTCGGGTGTTCCCTGCGCGATCGGCCCTGGCGCGGTCATATGCGTCCAGGCTGCGGCCATGACGCCGCCCACCTTGGAAGAGATCGATCTGGTCAGCGGCGCTCGCCATGTCCTTGCCGCTCCCAATGGGACATCGATCGTCGATCCCGCCCTGGTGGCCAAGTCTCTCGTTTGGAAGGACAAAGAAGGCCGTGTTTTCACGGGCGAGCTCATAGCGCCAGCGGGCGCAGCCCAGGTTCCGCTGTTCATCAACTACTACAACTGCAGCGGCTATCTAAGGGGCGGCACCGGCGACGAGTGGCCTTTCGTCGCCTTCGCCAAGGCCGGGATCGCCGCCCTCTGCATCCAGCGGCGTCCCGGAAGCATGGACGCCATGGCCAACTATGACGAGGCGTTGAGCGGCGTCTCCGCGGCCATCGACCTGCTCGATCGTGAAGGCCGTATTGACCGGCGCCGGGTCGGGATGGGCGGTCTTAGCTTTGGCACCGAAGTGACCGTCTGGGTGGCGCGAAAGTCCAATCTCCTCGCGGCGGCGTCGATCGCCTCCGTCCTGATCGAGCCCGCCTACTATTGGCTGAACGGCGTCGCCGGCCGCGATGTGCACGACGGCCTCAGGGAGGCGTGGAAACTTGGGGCTCCGGAGGAAACGCCCGAACGATGGAAGCAGGTGTCACCAGCCCTCAGCATCGAGGAATTCAAGACCCCTCTGTTGATGCAGCTTCCAGAACAGGAGTTCAGGCCAACGATTGAGTTCTTTGCACGTCTTTCGACAAGCAAAACCCCAGTCGAACTGCATGTCTTTCCCCAGGAACGCCACGTCCTGGCGCAGCCGCGTCATCGCCTAGCCGCCTACGAGCGCAACCTCGACTGGTTCCGCTTCTGGCTCCAAGACTACGTCGATCCGGATCCCCTCAAGGTCGATCAGTACCGCCGCTGGCGCGCCATGCCTAGGCCGACGCCGCGCTCTTAATTGGCCAAGTGCGGGCCCAAGCCTCCACGTCAGCGAGATACAAAAGCCTAGCCATTTCCAGGGCGTTAGGAGCGGGCTTGGCTAGGCTTGCCTCGACCGCGGAGCGATCGACCAGCTCGGCCGTAACGAGCCAGCCCCGAACAAGCTGGTCGGCAAGGGCGGCGCGGTTGGCCTCGAACGCCTGGCCCATAAATCCCGTCAAGCCACCCTTGGACTGACGGTGGAAGACCTCGCTCGGCAGTCTGTCCTTGAAGGCGTCACGCGCTACAGCGCGATTACGCCCGCCGGCGTTGGCCATCCAGGTCGGGACCCGAAGGCAAGCTTCGAGCACGGGTTGGGCCAGCAGAGGAAAACGCACCGGCGCTTGGTCAGCATGCCCGTAGCGATCGAGGAAACCCATCGCGACCAGGATGGCCGACACATGCTCACGCTTTCCGGGCAGGATATCGGCGGGCGGGTTGAGCCATGGATGGGCTGGCGGATCCTCCGGCACCTGCAGCGTCAAGTAACTGAACACTGGCGCTATTCCGAGCAGCGGCATGTGGCGAAACGCCTTTCGGACGGTAAGGCTCAGAGCGCGCCAGGCTGTTGCTTCGTGACGGCGACAAAGGTCGTCGAGAGCGGTGAAGAATCGCGGGCCGAGTCCGAAAGCGCGAAGCGCGTCGGCCGCCGGCGCCGCTGTGGGCAGCGCGCAGAAGACGTTGTCGCCGCCCAGCCCGCTGAAGTAGGCCCCGACGCGCTGACCGGCGCCGAGTTTCGCCAGCGCTGCATCGATGGGTTGAAGCAGCGCTTGCGCCGCCGGGCGTGGATGTAGGCCAGGCCGTGCTTGCCGTATGTCGACCCCCTGGGGCGTGACCAGTTCGGTCGTGAGCTTGCCCCCTGCGGCGAGCGCTACGGCTTCGGCGTAGCGTCGTTCATCGCCATCCATCGTCGGAGTGTGGAAATTGATCAGGCTGGTTTCCGCGCCAGGATCCAGGCTGCAGGCGATGATCGAGGAATCGAGGCCACCGGACAGCTCCAGAACGCATGACCCGGAGGCGGCGCTCCATCCGCGAACGCTGCGCTCAACCGCGTCGCGGACGGCTGCGGCTGCCGCTGCCGGGCTCAGGAACTCTTCGGAGCGGGCCGCGTAGACCCACGGCGACCAGGCCAGTGTCTCGCGCCGATGGCCTCCAACCTCGAATGCGGCCCGAACTCCCGGAAGAAGTTCGGAGATTCCGCGCAGGCCGGTTTGCGCGCCGCGCAGCTGCGGATAGGCCAGCATTCGCCCGATCGCGGACCAATCAAGTTGGGGCCGAGCAAATCCAGCCCTTAAGGCGACGTCGATGCGCGAAAAAATCCACCACGCACGATCTCGCCGCACCATGTAGGCGGGCAGGGCGCCGGAAGGGTCCCGCAATACATTGATGGCGCCGCGCTCGGGCGAGCTCGTTATCGCAATATAGCCGCCCCAGACGCGGTTTAGGAGGCCTTCGTCACCTGACACCATCGCATCAGCGGCCGCGACTTTAGGAAGTTCGGAAAGCGGTGTGGCTTCGCCCGTGGAAAAGATTGTCCCAAGCACCGCACCGCATGGGAGCTCCGTGTGCGGGAGAGCCTCGTCGGCCAAAACCCGAAGCCGGCTTGCTCGATAGATGACCCGCATAGTCGGCAATCGGGCCACGGCGTTGTTTAGGTCGTCGACCTCGGCGTCATCGCCGACCACGATCAGGTAATCGGCCGACATCAGACGGCCAGGATGACGCTGTGGCCGATCACATGGTCCAGATGGTCGTTGAGAACCATCCGATCATGCTGGAGCCAGCAATGGGCCTTGAAGGGCTGGCGTGTGACGCCAAAGACCAACAGCGGCCGATGTCCGCGGCCCGCGAGATAGTTCAGCATTGCCAGGGAGTCGAGCAGGCACACTGGTTTGATAGGTGTCCAGCGGCGAGCTCTCTGGTATCGGCGCGCCAATTTGCAAAGCTCGTCGCGATCGCTGGACCCGTTCGGCCCAGGAAGACCGGAGATGATCTCGCGCAACGGGGTTCCACGAACCATAGCCCTGGCGTGCAGTACAGCGCGGGCGACAGCGGCGACGTCCGTTGCCGAACAGGAAATCGAGGAACATGCGCCCACATCGCGCAGGCTGGTGTTTGCTGTCGGCGGCCGCCGGCCATGGTGCGGCACAGCGGCATCTTCGACAACGCCCAGCGCCTTGAGACGCGCCAAGGCCGCCAGATCGGAAGCCTCTTCGAAGGCGCAGTCGACCAAGCTCGAGAACGCGGTCTCGAGGTCGCCCGGCAACCCGAAGTAGCGGTCACGCCGAATGTCGAGAAACATCGCGCCGCTGGGGCTTACGCAAAACCCAAGATGCGCCGGCACGGTCAGAACCATAAGGGCCTCCGTTGGGACCCGCGTCGCGGGTCCCCCGGGTTTCGTCAGTCCTCGCCGAGGCCATCCGGCGCCCCGCCGATCCCAACTTCGGGCATAACGGGCACGACGCCTTGGGTTTCGACGGTGACGGCGCCCAGGTCGACCAGGACGTCTTCGACGTGGTCTTCGATCCGTTCCATGACGGTCTCCTACTGTTTGGATGAATCCTGCCGTGCGCCATGAGCTTGCCCCAGATCGCACGACAATGGCGTTGGGGACCCGCGGGAGGCGGGTCCCCGCTTCGCGTCAGTCCGCGGACAGACCAGCCGGCGCTTCGCCGATCCCGACCTCGGGCAGGAACGGCGTCCGTCCCTGCGTTTCGACGGTGACGGCGCCCAGGTCGATCAGGGCGTCTTCGATGTGCTCTTCGATCCGTTCCATGACGGTCTCCTTCTCTAGGTCACGCCCACCGTGACGGTTGTAAGGTGCGACCGAAGGTGGAGAACACGCAGGGAATAGCGCCGGAATTTCGCGAAAATTCTCGCAGAATTCAGCGCGGCTCGCGGTCCGCGAGACCGTGAAGATGGCGGACGAGGATCGGCACCAGTCGGAGACGCCGACGATGATAGGCGACCATCATGGTCCTGATCGCCCCGCCTTCGCCGTCGAGCAGGAGCCTATGCAGCTCTGCCACCTCATCCGCGAAGTCGGCGACGAGGCTCAGCTCCGCCCGACGCACGCGGCGCAGGCGATCACTCACGCCGGCGACGGCCCACTCGACCTCGACATTGTCGCTCTGCGCGGCCAGCACCGCGAAAACTGTCTCCAGACTGGCGATGGGCCTCGCGCCCGCGTCGATGTCCGGGGCTGGCGTGAACGTTCGAGCCGGTCCCGTCCTAAGCGCGTTGACCAGCAAGGCGGCATTCCACTGGTAGAGATCCGACAGGCCCGGTTCGGTCAAACGTGGGAATGAAAAGCCCTCGCCCTGATGGCTGACCAGCAACCGCTCCCCCGCCATTCGGTGAAGGGCCGCGCGTACGGGTGAGGCGCTCGCGCCGAAACGGCGCGAGAGTTCGCCGATGTCGACGCGCTCGCCCGGGCGGTAGTCGCTGTCGGTCAGAAGGAAGGACTTGATGGCGAGGTAGACCCGCTCACCGGTTCCGGCTTTCTCGATCATCCGCACGATGATGGTGATTGGCCGTCGATCGCGCATCTCCAGAAAAATACGGGTGGAATTCTACGGGGTGCGACCGATCACATGAGCCCCTCCGCCTTCAGGCTGAGCACCTTGTCGCTGCCGACGATCATGTGGTCCCACAGCGCCAGGCCCAGGGCCTTGGCCGCGTCGCCCAGGGCCTTGGTCATCTGCAGGTCGGCCCGCGACGGGTCAGGATCGCCGGACGGATGATTGTGCGCCACGATCAGGGCGCTGGCGCCGACCTCCAGCGCGCGACGTATCACCTCGCGCGGATAGACCGGTGCGTGGTCCGTCGTGCCTTGGCCCAGTCGCTCCACGACGATGAGCTGGTTGCGCTTGTCAAGGAACAGCGTCCAGAACTCCTCGCGCGGCAGGCCGCGCATCTGGGTCGCGAAATAGTCCGCGACCGTCCTGGACGAGGTGAGCAGCTGGCGCCCCGCCAAGCTCGCGGCGCTAACACGGCAGGCGATTTCACGCACGAGCTTTAGGTTCACCGCCGACTGGGGGCCGACGTGGCGCAGGAGCTCCGCAACGTCCGCGGCCAGCACGCCCGAAAGGCCGCCAAACCGCTCGAGCAGGCGCTCGGCGTTGCCCAGGGCGTCGTCGCAGTCGCTCGCGGCCAGATGCAGATTCAGGATCTCCACATCCGACAGCACCGCGTTGTCCATCCGCGCGGCGACTTGGCGCACGGCTTCGGCCGAAGACGTTGGCGGAATGAAATCGCGTGCTGCGAAGACTTCGCCGACGCCGAAGCACTCGGACCCAGGCTCTGCGGGCGCGGTGTGATCGGTGGCGGTCGTGGTGTCGGGAGTGGGCGGGGGAGGGCAGGCGGACATGGCGTCCTCCAGCTGGTCGGCGCCGGACGAATTTCCGGATCGCTCGCCACCGACCGCCCTGCCTTTTTCCTTTTGACCCGACGCCCGAGATCTCGGCGCTAGATCAGATCCTCCGGACGCTGCGGCCGCCCGGAGGCCGGTCAAGCCGCCGACTAGGCCGCCGCCAGGATCGTCTGGGCCGGCCAACGCGCCAGGACCGCCGACAGCACAGCCTCCTGATCGGCCGGGACGAACACCCGGGGCTGGTAATTGATGATCTCGACGAAGCAGCCGAGCTGGACGAAGGCCTGCCGTTGGGCGGCGGCGCCAACCACCTCGATCCGCCAGCGATCCATGACCTTGGCCCGCCGTAGCCACAGGCCAGTCGTCAGGGACAGCGATGCGCCCTCGTCCAGGATCATGCGCCGGGCGACGCCGCCTTCGCCCACGGCCTGGGCGGTGTCGGTCAGACCCAGCGCCACCTTCAGCGCCGGAACCTGGCCCAGATCCAGCACCCGCCCCAGCCACCGCCGGCCATCAGGAGCCTTCAGGCGTCGCACCGTCGCCTGCTTGCCCGGCAGACTCGACCAAACCGGCAGAAGCAAGCCCGTGACCAGCGCCATCTCGCGCGAAATCCAGGGATCGGCGGCGGCGACCTCGGCGGCCCAGGCCGCGCGCCACGCCAGCTCGTCGACCGGCTCCCACGCCGATTCCTCGAACGCCTTGAGCGGGGCCACGGTGCGTTTTTCGGGTCGAATCAGGCGGACGGCCTGGATCAGGCGGTCGTTGTCGTCCGTGGTGGTCAGACCCCGAACCACCAGGGCCCCGCGGCCCGACTTGGAATTGACCGCCATCATCAGGGCGGCGGCGTCCTGGCCGGCAAGCGCCTCGTCGGCCGAGTACATCTGGCGACGCGTGCGGACCGCGAACCGCACCAGGCGGGTTTCTGCGCGGGTGGCCACATCGGTGCGCAACACCTCCTCGCCCAGCACCTCCAGATCGTCGGCGACGATGTCCTCCATGCCGCGATCCAGCGCGCCAGAGGCGCTGGCCCGTTCCAGGATCCCGGCCAGGATGGCGTCGAAGGCGGCGAAGAGACCGTTCTGGTCCTCGATCCGCAGGGCCAGCAGCCGATTGAGGAAGGTGTTCATCGGCGGCAGGTCGTCGGAGGCGCGCAAGTTCCCTTCATGATCGGCCAGGGAAAGGCCGGTCTTGGCCTCGAAGGCTTGCCGGTCCATGGCCTCGACCTGACCGGTGAACAGCGCGACGTAGAAAGCCAACAGCGCCCGGTGCGCCCACGGGCTTTCCAGATTGTCCTCGGGGCGGAAGAGGCCATTGCCGGCGGTGCGCCGCTCGCCGCGGGTCAGGGCGCCCAGACTGTCCAGACGCCGCGCGATGGTCGACAGGAAACGCTTTTCGCCATGGATGTCGGTCGTCACCGGCCGGAACATCGGAGCGCTGGCCTGGTTGGTGCGGTGCGAGCGGCCCAGGCCCTGGATCGCCGCGTCGGCCCGCCAGCCAGGTTCGACCAGATAGTGGGCGCGGCGCTGCTGATTAGCCGCCGACAGATCGGCGTGATAGCTGCGTCCGGTGCCTCCGGCGTCGGAAAACACCAGGACCCGCTTCTTGCCGGCCATGAAGGCGTCAGTCTCGACGCTGGCCGCAGAGGCGCTGCGGCGCTCAACGACCTTGCGCCCGCCCCGTGAGACGACACGGCGGGCCCGCCCGGTGATTTCCGCCACCATCTCCGGCCCCAAGGCCTCGAGCACCGCGTCGAGCACGCCCGGGACGGCGGGCAGGCAGGCCAGGTGGGCGACGCTCTCCTCGCGCAGCCGCAGGGCCGCCTGGCTGAGAACCGGCGCGCCGTCCTCCATCAGGGGAACCAGTGTGACCTCGCCGTTCTCGTCCTCGACCTCGCTCATGGCCTGAACCGGAAAGGCCGACATCAGGTAGTCGAGCACCTGGTCCTTGGGGGTGAGGTCGATGGAGAGGTTGTTCCACTCCTCGACCGGGATCTGGGCCAGCTTGCGCTCCATCACCGCGGCGTTGGTGGACACGACCTGGACGACCGCTGAGCGTCCGTTGGCCAGGTCCTCGCGGATCGCGGCGATCAGGCTAGGCGTCTTCAGCCCGGCCAGGAGGTGGCCGAAGAACCGAAGCTTGGCCCCCTCGAACGCCGACATCACCGCCGAGGCGGATTGGCCGCTCCTGACCTTGCCATCATCGTCGATAACGCCGGTGGCCTTCAGGGCCGCGCGAAGATTGTGGTGGATCAGCTGATAGGCGTCGGCCCAGCTGTTCCAGATCTCCACGTCCTGGTCCGTGAGCTGATGGCCGAGCGCCTCGTACTCCACGCCGTCGAACGACAGCGAACGGGCGATATAAAGCCCCAGCGCCTTCAGCTCGCGGGCGATCAGCTCCATGACCGCCACCCCGCCGGACTCGATGGCGTCCAGGAAGGTCTCGCGATTGACGAAAGGCGCTTCGACCCCGCCCCACAGGCCCAGGCGCGAGGCGTAGGCGAGGTTCTCGGGCGTCGTCGCGCCCGTCGCCGAGACATAGAGGACGCGGGCCTTGGGCAGGCGGTTCTGCAGGGCAAGACCCGCCATGCCCTGCTGGGAGGCCTTCTTGGGGCCGCGCGCGCCCTTGCCGCCGCCGACGGCGTTGGCCATGGCGTGGGCCTCGTCGAAAACAATCACCCCGTCAAAGTCCTCCCCGAGCCAGGCGACGATCTGGTCCAGCCGGGAGGCCCGCGCCCCGCGCGCCGGTTGGCGCAGCGTCGCATAGGTCGAATAGAGGACGCCCCGGTCCAGCCGAATGGCGTCGGCCTGCTTCCAGGACCCCTGCGCGACGATGTCGCTGGCCGCCCCGCCGATGGCCGACCAGTCGCGGCGCGCATCTTCCAACAGGGCGTCGTTCTTTGACAGCCACACCGCCTGGACCCGGCCCTGGGCCATGTTGTCGGCGATGACGCCGGCGATCTGACGGCCCTTGCCGCAGCCGGTGCCGTCACCCAGGAAGAACCCGCGCCGGAAATGCACCGCTTCGGGCGTGTCGGCGCCGACCGACAGGGCGATGTGTGGCGCGTCGGAGATCTTCCAGGCGCCCGGCAGCATCGCCGCATGGGCCTCGCCGGCGTAGATCACCGTCTCCAGCTGGGCGTCGGACAGCCGGCGTTCGGCCAGGAGACGCGAGGGCAGGATCGGCCGGTAGGTCGGGGCCGGCGGCGCCACCGAGGCCATGGGCCGCGACTCCACCAGGGCCGAAGGGTGGGGAGCGGCCCGGTCGATGGCGATCCGCCCCAGGCGATAGGCCTGGTAGAGGCCGACATCCTGGCCTTCGCCCGTCCAGTCGACGACCCGATAGTCGAGCGGTTCGGTTTCATTGATCAGGGAGAGACGTCCGGCCGGTGCGGCCAGGGAGCGCGCGCGCGGCGCCAGCACCGAGACCTGCGCCACGCTGACGAAGCGCCGGGGCTTGGCGCTGGCGCGCGCCGCGAGCGCAGCGGCGGCCTTGGCCGCATCGGCGAGGGTCTCGGCGGCGATGACGGGGGAGGGGGCGACGGCCACGCCGCGATCGACCACCAGCAACCCAGTCTCCACCGAAGTTCCCTGGCCCGCATAGGCGCGGGCCGGGAACGCGATGCGCGCGACGATCGCGCCCTGGCGCGACAGCCGCTTGAGCGCCGCCTGGTCGTCGAAAAGTCGCGCCGGGACGATCGCCGAAAGGCGCCCGCCCTCGGCCAGGACCTCGATCGCCGCGTCCAGGTGGGAGCCCAGCGCCTGGAATGGCGGATTGAGCACCACGGCGTCGAAGGAGCCGGAGGGTTCGAGGAGATCCTTGAGATGGACCGCGTCGTGGCGGGTGCGCGGAACCTGGGCGAAAAGGCCATCTAGCAAACCCGCGCGGCCGCTCGACAGCTCGTTGAGCGTCAGGTGCGCCCCGCAGACCTCGGCCAGAACCGCAAGAAGCCCTGTGCCGGCGGACGGCTCCAAGACCTTGTCGCCCAGCCGCACCTGGGCGGCCAGGACAGCCAGGGCCCCAAGCTCCGGCGGCGTGGAAAACTGGTCCAGGGCAACCTGCTCTTCCGAGCGCCGGCTCTGTGTCGGGGTCAGGGCCGAAAGGCTGGCCAGCAGGGCGCAGATCTCGGCCGGGGCGTCCTCCAGGCGCGCAACCTGCGGGGCCAGACGGCGGATCTGCAGCACCAATGCCGCCTCGATAGCGTCGTAGGCGTCGCGCCAGGACCAGGCGCCGTCGACGTCGGACGCGCCGAAGGTGGTGGTCATGACGCCGGAGACGAGCTTGCGATCGAGCACCCGCGATCGATTCAGCTGGGCGGCCAAGGCCCGGGCGGCGGACAGGAGGTTGGCGGCGGTGTCGGCCTGGGAAGGGGCGAACAACGGCAGGGTCGCGGTCATCGGAAGGTCCTGGCTCACCCGCCGCGGAGGGCTCCTCCCTCCAGACCCGACGGGCTCGCCCCGCCGGTCCCTTCCTCGCCCCTGGCTCCTTGGGCCGCGGCTAGCAGAAGTCGGGCCCCTGCCCGCTAGGACAGGGGCCCTTGGTCAGGCCGCCGCGGCCGCCTCGCCTTCGGCCCCGCCTTCCGAAGCGGTGGCCCCTTTCGCGTCGTCCCCCGCGGCGTTCGCTTGGTCCCCGGCGTCGGGGTCGGCCGCGGGCTCGGGCTCGGCTTCGACCGAGGCCGACCAGGCCAGGGCCTTGGGCGTCCATTGCCGCTGCGCGGCGGCCTCGGCGACGAAGGCGACCAGTTCGTCCTTCTTCAGACCCGAGGCGCGTGCGTCCTCCACGCCCATCTCGCCCAGCATCGCCAGCAGCTGGCCCTTGGAGTGGACGGCCAGAAACGCGGTGTCGGGCGTCCAGTGGACGCTTAGGTCGGCGTCGCACAGGGCGGCGATCTCGGCGGCCTCGGCCCGAGCGCCGTGCCGCACGAGGCTGGTGCGCACTTCGCGCACGTCGAGACTGATGGCCACAAGTTCGGCCAGGAGCGCCATTTTCTCCCCATGCGCCAGGGCGTCGACATAGGCGACGGGCCGCAAACCCGAGGCCAGATAGTCCTCCCGGCGGAGCGCCAAGCGCGCGCGCACTTCGCCGTCCAAGGCGGGATGCGCCGGGAGGCTGGCGCGCTTGTAGCGGGTGGCCGACAGCGTCAGGGCCGACTCCCCTTGATAGACATGAGCGTTCAGGGCCAGGAGCTTGAAGAGCTGGGCCAGGAGCGCGGTCAGCGCCGCGCTCGGATGATCGGCCAGATCTCGGATGAGGCCGCGCGTGGCGATGTCGGTGCGCGTCTCGTGGAGGGTGTGGCTGGTCCCCTCGACCACGACAACGGCCTTGGGGACGGCCAGCTCCACGATCCGGCCGTCGGCGGCCGCGGCGCTGTCGACCGTTTCGTCGTCCGCGCTTTCATCGCCGCTTTCGTCCTCCTCCGCCTCCGGCGCGGGAAGCACGAAATAGGTCGCCTCGACCCCCAGTTCGCGGTGCGGCGACAGCAGCACCGCCCCCAGGCTCGCGCCGGTCAGGCCCGCCTCGACCAGTTCGGCCTTGGCGGCCAGGAGGCTGGTCACCGCGTCCAGCGCCGTCTCCTCGTCGAGGGACTGGCCGCGCACCGCCGCCTCGGCCTCTTCGATGTCCTGACGCGCCTTGGCGCGGGCCGCCTTTTGCGCCTCGGTCAGGTCGCCATGATAGACGTAAGGCAGGGTTTCGAACCCGTCCGGTGCGCGGTAACCGTTGTCGGGACCGACATAGACCGCCAGGCCCTGGGCCTTGTAGGCCTCGATCAACGGCATGATCCGCACGCGCCATTGCGCGTCGAGAATGTCGGCGTCGAGCACCTTGTCCGGCAGCTCGCCGAAGAGGTCGGCGACCAGCCGCCCGCCCGCCGCGCTATAGCGACCGGCCCCGACCAGAGCGAAGCGGGGGTCCCTGGCGGTCAACTCGTCCTCGTCCAGGACTTTGCGCAGCTGATACTCTTGGAAATGGCCGTCGAGCGCGGCCTGAGCCAGCTGTTCCTGCTGGGTCTTGTCGGCGATGCGCGTGAAGGCCCGCACCTGCTTGAGGGTCAGGCGGCCCTGTCGCAGCGCCGCCAGCACGGTGGGATGAACCCCGGCCAGGGCTTCGAGCCGCTTGATCTCCAGTTCCGAATAGCCGAGCGAGGCGGCGATGAACGCGGTGTCCATCTTGGCTTTGCGCAAGCTGCCGATCGCCATGATGATCGAGGCGATGTGCACCGGGGCGGTTTCGGCGTTGGGCAACACGATCGCCGCGGCCTGGGCGGCCTTGCCGACCGCCAGGACGCATTCGACGGCATAGTCCTCGTCGATCGCGCCACGCGCGACCAGTTCGAGCAGGGCCAGGCGACGTCGGCGCCCGTCGAGCGTCATGTAGGCCTGTTCGTTCTTGCGGCCCGTCCGGACGATCGGCGGGACGATGACCCCGGCCGCGGCGATGGTGTCGGCCAGCTGAGCGATGCGTTCATCGGCGGCCTCGTCGAAGCGGAGGTTTTCGGGCGCCAGGCCCAGGTCGCGCAGAGGCACGCGGATGCGGTTGTCGGACGGCGCCGGCGCGGCGGAAGCGGCGAGGGCCAGGGCCCTGGCGGAAGACGAACGGGACATGGGGGAACTCCAGCGCCCCCGGACCAGGACCATCCTGCCGGTCGGGCGCATCCGCCCGGTCCCTCACTTCCTCCTTTGGCCACCGATCGGGCCGTTCGCCCCGGCCGCGTCCAGCTCATTCCAATCCCCGAACCCCGGCGGCGGAAGGACGATCCTTGTCGCCACGCCGAGCGCTCGGAGAACCCGTGCGAGGGCGGCGGCGGACGCTTCGCCCTCTGGCCCCCGATCGGCAGCGATGACCACCCGGCGCACCCCGGGGGGTGGACGCCAGGCGCGAAGGTTTGAGGTCGAAAGCAGCGCCCAAGCCGGCAGGTCGAAGCGTCGTCGCGCCGAGAGCGCCGTGAAGACGCCTTCGGCGACGAGCAAGGTCTCGGCTGCGACATCCAGGCGTACGGCGCTGCCCGGCGCGACGGCGCCGACCGTCTTGCGCGCCAGCCGCAGCGCCGACGCGCGGTGGCCATCGGCCCGCAGGTAGGTGATCTCGATGGCGGTGACCACGCCGTCAGGATCGCAGACCCCGGCCAACAAGGCGGGCCGCGTGGCGGGACCCGGCCGATAGACCGAGAGCGGCGCCAGGCCGTGGTGGCGAAGCGCCGCCGGTCCGGGCGGATCGCCGACCAGGCCGCGCAGCCGGCAATGGCGTTCTGACAAGGTGCCCGCGATCCTGCGCCCGCTGGCCCAAAGGGCCTGGGCGACCTCCCGTCGGCGCGCCCGGTCCTCATCCCGAACCGGTGGTCGCGGCGAGGCCGAGGAGTCAGCGGGTTCGCCGGCAAGCAGGCCCCTGGCGCGAAGATCGTCGCGGACAATGCGCCAGTCGGCGTCGCCGAAGGTGTGGATGATCAGCCGGCCGTCCCGCTCCAGCAAGGACACCGACCGATCTCGCCGACTATGGCCAGGGGCGGGGATGTTGGCGCGACGACCTCCGGCATAGAGATCACCCCCAAGCGCTCTGACTATGGATTTGAGGGACATGGCAAGGCTCCAGCGACCGCAACCCAGCGGCCCGGCGGCCTGGCCCTCCCTTCATCCTTTCAAGCGGACGGGCGGGTCCAATCGCCCCTGGGCCGCGCAGAGCTGAAATCAACGACACCATCACCGCTCCGAGCGCCTGGGCGGGGTTTTTCCGAACCGATCCTTCAGGCCATAGAGGCTAGGCAGCAGGTTCAGGCACCCGACCTTCTCGCGTTCGCACATGGCGCGCAGATAGCCGCCGGCCGAGCTCCTGATCTCACCATCCTTCCAGCGGGCCAGGACCGTGGCCAGGGCGACGGCCGCCCGGTTTCGACCCATCACGTCGCGCGCTTCGCGCATGGCCGAAAGATTGATCCCCATCAGGGGGGCTACGCGAGCGACGGCGTCGACCAGGTCCTCCCATGACGCGCCGGCCAGGTCGTCCAGATAGTCGGCGACCTCGGGCACGGCCTCCAGCACCAGCGACAGCGGGATCACCTCGTCGCTGAGCGGCGCCTCCACCCGCGAAGGTTCAGCGGGCGACGGCGACAAGGCCGATCGCGCCGAGGGCTCGACTACCTCTTGTCGAAGAGATGGATACGTTGATCCTTCAGATCTTGGCTGGGTTGTAGGTTCTTTCTGGGCTTCGCTGACGACGCCCCTGGGCTCATGTTGACCTTCCTGGCGAGCCCTGACCCAGGCCGCGTCCACGGCGGCCAACAGCGCCTGGAACGTCTCATGCAGGGCCTCGAGCTCTCCAAGAGAGGGGGTTCGAGGGAGCCGGCCCAGCGCCTGGTCGACCGCCCCATGCCAGTCGAACCCACCATAGCCGCGATGAAGCGCGTCGGCGCAGACGGTGCGGATCTCACGCCGGATCTCGCCCAGCTTGCGCTTCAAATGCCGGCGCTGGGCCTGCTCCAGGCCTCGGGCGGCCGCCAGGTCGGCGAACTCGTCCCAGCGCACGGCCAACGGGGCCAGATCGAAGCCGAAGGCCTCCAGGATATGGCCGCGATCATCGCGATAGCCCCAGCGTTTGCCGTTGCCGCTGTCCTTCATGTGGACCAGGCCCGCGCGCACCGCCGAGCGGATCAGGCCCTGGATGCAGCTGCGCGAGCGCTGCAGCTCCTCGCAGAGCGCATCGTTGGACGGCCAGGCGATCGGCCGGGTGCGGCCGATCCAGTCTTGTTCGGCGGTCACCCGCACCAGGGCGCGCACCAGGCGCACGACCCCGTCGCCAAGCCCCAGCCGAGGCGCGGCCCGCTCGAAACGATCGAGCAGCATGGCCTTGGAGATGCCTTCCGGCAGCCCCTGGTAGGTGTCGGCGAGCTTGGCGGCCGCCCATTGGGCGTCCGCCAGACGGCGCACGTCACCGATCCCGTTCGAGACGGTCTGCATTTCCTGCTCCTCCTAGGGGAGGCCGCGGGCGCACAGGTTCCCGTCGCGCGAACGCGCGTTTTTGATTGCGGCGATGTCGGTGATTCGGTTAGAAAGAGCAGGACTTGAGAGCTCGGGCGGGACGCCAATCCCGTCTAGCGAATGACCTGGAGAGCCCGGCGCGTTTCGGCGAGCCGGGTTTTTCTATGCGCTCACGGCACGGTTCCTTTCCGATTGCCCCCGCTCGAAGTACTCGCGAAGCGCTTGCTCCAGAGCCGCCGTGCGGTTGGTGAAACCGCGCCCGTCCTTCATCGCATCGAGCCTGTCGATGAGATCCCTATCCACCAGCGCGTTTAGTTGTCCCTTGCCGCGCGCCCGGGCCTCGGCCCGGAGACGCTTCTGGTACTGCGCGTGATATTCGAGGTCGCGTGCGGTCGTCATGGCGTCGACGATAAGATCGCGATTCCGGCGGGCGGAACTAATAAAGGTGACCGGCCAATACCCGGGATGCGCGAATAAACGCCTTGAATTGAAGAAGAATCGGACTCTCGGGCCGAGTCGCGCCGCATCAGTGACCTCCCACGACTTCGGGCGGCAGGATCAGGTCTTTGTCGACCATGACCCGCACTGGAAAGCCCGGGCGGATGCGCAAGGTCGGCGCGCGTTGCAGATCGCGCTCGACCAGGCGCTGGCCGGTCTGGCTGGCCTGAGAGGCGATCCCGCCGGCGCCGTCCTGCAGGACCAGATTGTCGCTGCCGCGGGCGATGCTGTTCTGAGCCGCGGCCCCGCCGATCGAGATCAGGGTCGACAGGCCGATGGCCCGGGCCAAGACCGGCAGGTGGGTGTCGACCTTGTCCCTCAGGCCCGCCGTCCCGGTCGCATCGGCTCCAGTCATGCCGGCCAGGTCCACTGACCGTCCTGAGGGCCAGATCAGGCGCGTCCAGACCAGCAGCACCCGATCCTGACCATAGCCGACCTGGCTGTCGTACTTGCCGATCAGCCGCGCCCCCTGCGGGATCAGCAGCACGCGGCCGGTGCGATGGTCGAACACTGGCTCGGTGACCTGGGCCGTGACCAGACCGGGCAGATCGGAGTTGAGGCCCGTGATCAGGGCCGCCGGGATGACCGTTCCGGCCTTGACCTCGTAAGGCGACAGCGCCGCCTGGGGCAGGCTGGGCGCATAGGTGGGACCGGCCGCGCCGGTCCGAGCGATGAACGCCTCCTTGGGACGAGCCCCGTCGCCCGGCGAGGGGGCCGGGGCCGCCACGCCCAGGGCAAGGTCGGCGCCGGCCGGCGCGGAGGCCTGGGTCGCGGCCCCCGGGGCGCCGCCGAAAAACGGCCCGGCCCGGCGGGCGGCCTCGCGCTCCTCGGCCCGTTGGCGGGCGACTGCGTCGGGCGGGGCGGCGGGGGCGACCGGCCCGGTCGGCGCACCAGGCGTCTGGCCAGGTGAAGTCCCAGCGGGGCCTGGCCCCGGCGCGGCGGGCGCGAACGGCGAGGGTTTGGGCGGGGGCAGGTCGCCATAGGTCGCCGGCAGGCGCTCGTCGATCGGCGCGCTCGTGGCGGCCTCAGGGCTGGTTTGGGGCTCGGCCGGCGGCCTGGCGGCCTTGCGGCCGCCGCCGAAGGCGATCAGGAAGCCGATCCCGACCAGCAGCAGGACGCCCAGCACGCCCGCCAGGATCACCGCGGGCCGATAGCGGGCGATCGGCCGGCGCGGCGCTTCGAGCACCGAGCGCGGCGAAGCCTTGGCCGAGGCGGGCGTCTCGGGCTCCCCGGTGACATCGCCGCGGGCCGGGCTCACCGCGAACCGCCCTGGCGCGTGATGCGAACGATGCTCTGGCGGCCCTCGCCAATCCGCAGCTCGGCCCGGTCGATCAGCCGGTCGACGACGTAGAACGTCCCGCTCTGGCGATAGTTGACCAGCTCGGCGCGGTCCTTTTCGCCCAGCAGAAAGAGCGGCGGGGCCTGATCGGTCGCCAGATCGGCGGGGAACTCGATATAGGTCTTGGCCCCGTCGTCGAAGACCCGCACCGGGGTCCAACGCGGCGCCCGCCGGTCCTTGGGATCGATGCGGTAGCGGAAGTTCAGGCGATCGACGGCGACGTCGGCGGCGACGGCTAAGGCATGCTGCTGGGCCAAGGCGCGCTCGACCGCCGCGGCCTTGGCCAGATCCTGGGGATAGTTCCAGCTCAGGACGGCGGTGTAGATCCCGCCGCCGGTGCTGACCGCGTCGATCAGGTAGGTGCGCTGATCGGTCGTCAGGACAATGTTTGTGCGCAGGTCGGGCCGGATCGGCTTGACGAAGACGACCACCTGGGACGCCTCGCCGGCCCCGGCCGTCGTCTCCCCGATCACCCAGCGCACCGTGTCGCCGGCGGCCTTTGAAATCAGCTTCTCACCCGGTTTGAGGGCAATCGTGGTCAAGAACCTTGGACTGGTGTGGACGGTATAGAGGCGGCCCGGCTCGAAGTCGTAATAGAGCGCCGAATTGACGTAGGACGCCGGGGTCGGCCAGTCGCGGGCCTGGGCGTTGGCCAGGGCGATGGTGGCCATCGGCCCGCTCGCCGCGCGGCGGGACCGCGCCGCCGGCCGGCGCTTGGGCTTTTGCCCGGCGCGCGCGACGGTCGCGCCGCCCGCGGCGCCTTGCGGCTGTTGCGCCGCCCGGATCGGCGCGACCGGCGATGGCGCGGGTCTCGCCGCCGGCGCGGCGGCGTTGGGCGCGGCCGGCGCCGAGCCGGGGGTCAGGCCCAGCAGGAGAACGACCGCCAGGGTCGGGACAGACGGGCGCGACGGCAGGACAGGGCCGCTCATAGGTCTCGGCTCCACTGGAAGGCGGTGATGAAGACGCCCAGGGGATTGGCGCGTAGCTGGGCCTCGTTGCGCGGCGGGGTGTGGGCGACGGTGAAGAGCCCGGTCCAGCGTTGCGCGGGCAAGGCCGCCCCGTGGTCGAAAGCGGTCTCACGCCACTGGACCTGGTATGTGGTGGGACTGCGCGGCAGGACCGAGACGATCTCGACCGTGGCGGCTTCGTCGCCGACCCGGGCGAAGGGGTCATGGTCGCGGGCGTGCTGGGTCAGGGTCGCCTTGGCGTCGCCCGAGACAAAGGCGTAGGCCCGCACCCAGTTTTGCCGCAGCACCACCGGATCGGTGCTCTTGGCCCGCACCAGCTGCACGAAGTCGGCGACGAAGTAGCCGGTCTCGGCCTGGCTGGGCCGATAGACGCGGTCGGCGAGTTCGATCCGGCCGGGCCGGCCGTAGCGGTCCACCGGCACCACATAGGTGGCGATCTTGGTGTCCTGGCGCTCGTAGATATAGGCCCCCAGCGACAGGGCCGCCAAGCCAGCGCAGGCGAACGCCATCAGGCGCCAGTTGCGGGCCGCGGCGAGCTTGGCGCCGTCGCGGTCATCATGGATCTGGCCGGCGCGATGATAGGGCGTCTCGATCGGCAGGGAGTCGCCGTAGCGCTCCTGGGCGCGGCGGAAGGCGGTGGACATCGGCTAGGGCTCCGGCGCTCAGGGTTCGTCCGACGGCGGGTGAATCTTCGGCATGCCGATCGGCTGGCCGGCGGCGTCCTCGCGCCAGGGCCGCGCGCCGCTGACCGCGCCGGCCCGCGCGCGCGGCCACGTCGGCGCCCGACCGCGGGCGGGGCGGCTTCGCCACCCTCGTTTGCGCCGCCCTCGGTCGAGGGCGCGGGGTCGGCCGCCGGTGCGGCGAACGAAGCCTTGGCCTTGGCCACCACGCTAGAAAGGCTTGGGGCCGCGCCGCCGGAAGGCGGCCCGCCCGAGGGCGGGCTGGCCGAAGCGCCGCCGCCCGAAGACGGCGATCCCCCGCCCGAGGGCCCGCGGCCGCCGGACAGGCCGCGAAGCCCGGCCGCGCCCCGGGCGGCGCTGGCGCCGGCCCCGGCGGCCATGCCGCCCATCGCCCAACGGCCCGCCAGGGCCAAGCCCCCGGCGGTGGCGGCCAGGCCCACCACGCTCGAGGCCGCCGACCCGGCGCTCAGCTGCGGCGTCCCGGTGATCTGGGCGGCGGCGATCGCCGGGATCTTCAGGGCCAGCATCAGGAAGACGATGGCCGCCACCAGCAGGCCACAGCTTTCCTGCCAGGTCGGGTCGGGCGAGACGATGTAGGTGGTGAAGATCTGCTCGCCGATCGACACCACCATGGCCAGGGCCATCATCTTCACGCCGACCGCCGGAACATAGGCGATCGCCCGCTCGGCCAGGAACGAGGTCTGGGTGAGGATGCCGAACGGCACCATCACGAACGAGATCAGGGTGACCACATAGAACTCGACCACCGTGACCACCACTTCGACGCCCAGGATCACGAAGGCCAGGATCACGCCGATGATGACGATGGCGGTGACCAGGATGGTGTCGATGTGGGTGAAGAAGCCCACGCCCATGCCTTCGCTCGCCAGGCGCCCGATGTACTTCAAAAGCTCAAACGCCACGTCCAGGCCGTCCCAGACGATCTTGGACGGCGCGTTCAGAAAGTCAGTCAGGCTCATCCGATCGCCGCCGGCCTTGAGGCCCAGGGCGGTGAAGCCCTTGATCACCGTCAGGGTCAGGGGATGCCAGTTGCTGATCAGCCAGGCGAAGAACCCAAACAGCAAGAGCTTGCGGATCAGGGCCGCCGGCACGTTGTCGTTCTCGTCGATCGCCCAGAGCAGCGCCGACAGCCCGAGGCTGATCACGATCAGGGCCGCGAAGGTGGTTCGCACGTCGCCGTTGATCAGGCCAAACCCCGCTCCGACCTGGCTGGTGAAGCGCGCGAGGAAATCGTCGAGGGCGGAGGGGGAGGCTGTCTGCATCGGCGGCTAGTGGAGGTCGCGTTCGGTCATGCGGCCGGGCTTGCGCCGGACGTAGGCGACCGAGCATGGGTCGTTGGCGTCGCGAATGTCCGGGTCGGGGCAGCGCTTGGGCTTGGCGGCCGGCGGCCTGGCCGCATCAGGGGCTCGGGCTTCGCCCGATGTCCGACCGCAGGCGGCCAGGGCCAGGCAAAGCGACAGGACGAGCCAGAGGGGGGTCTGGACTTTGGTCATTGCAGGACGTCTCCGGAGAAGCGAGGCGCGCCGCGGGTCACCACCGAATTGCGCTGACGGTCGGCCTCGCTCTTAGTGACGACGGCGCGCCGTTCGGCCTCCCAAGTTTCCGCCTGGCGGGCCTGGGTGATCATCAGGGTCTGAAGCTGGGTCAGCTGGGTCGAGAGGGCGGCCAGAAGCTGGTTGGTGGCCTGGATGGCCGCGGTCTGGCCGGCGGCCGATTGCGAGGCCCCGACCGCCGAGGCCACCGCCTGACCCGTCGCGCCCTGGGCCTGGACAATCTGGTTCTGGACGGCCATGGCCTCCTGCAGCGTGTGGCGGCTGTTTTGCCCCCAGCTGGCCAGCCGCGCGGCCAGGTTGCGGGCCGACAGGCCGCTCAGGTCGTCCGGATAGAGGTCGGCGAAGGACTGGCTGATGTTGGCGGCCTGGTAGCCCAGCCCCCGGGCCTGCTGCAGAAGCGCGGTGGCCTGGCCGGCGATGTCGCGCAAGGGTCCGGTGACGTCCACGCCCAGGGTCTGAAGCATTCGCGCCTGATTGGTCAGCTGGCTCTGCAGCGCCTGGATCTGCGACAGGCCGTTGGAGACCGTCTTGATCGCCTGGGCCACGGCGGCGGGGTCGTAGACCGTGACCTGCGCGCACGCCTCGCCGGGGCCGGCGGCGGCCCCGAGTCCGACAGCCAATGACAGGCCAAGGCTCAGGCCTGAACGCATCAGGTCGCGACGGGAAGGGGTCATGGGCGGGGCTCCGAGCTCGAGATCGGGGGCGGCCGGTCCGACCGCGCGCCGGTCCAGTCCAGGAAGAGGTCGGCCAGGCGATCGCGGGCCAGGATCGCCCCGCCGGTCAGGACCAGGCCGGCCAGCAGCAGGCGCGGGTCGCGCAGGGCCGGGGCCAGGACCATGGTCAGGACCATTCCGGGCGCGAGCGACAGGACGAAGGCCAAGCGGGTGAGGCGTCGAACCCGCGTCGCGGCGGCTGGGCGTTCAACCAAGGCGGCGGGGTGGGGGTCGAGCTCAGGCCGCATCGCGGGCCTCGTCCAGAAAGTCGCCGACCTCGGGCAGGCCCTTGGCGCGGTAAAAGCCGGCGGCGAACCCGTCCGGCCCCGCCTGGCGAAGCACCTTGTCGATCAGCGACTGATCGCCGGGGCTGGCCGAGCCGACCGCGGCCAGGGCCACCGGGCCTAGGCCCAATTCGAACAGCCGGTCGCCCGCCGCGCTCTGGTAGTAGTATTCGCGCTTGGGCGCGGCGCCGGCGATGATCTCGATCTGCTGGTCGTTGAGCCCGAACCCGGCATAGGCCTTGGCCACCAGGGGCGTGCGGGCCTCGGGGTTGGGCAGGAAGATGCGGGTGGGGCAGCCCTCCATCAGGGCCGGGGCGATCGGGCTGTCAGTGATGCTCGACAGCGAAAGGGTGCTGAAGACCACGCAGACATTGAGCTTGCGCACGGTCCACAGCCATTCGCGGATCTTCCGGGCGAAGGCGGTCGACTCCAGGAACCGCCAGGCCTCGTCCAGGACGATCAGGGTCGGCCGACCGTCGAACCCCCGCTCCAGGACATGGAAGAGATAGGTCAGGACCGGCCCCAGGGCCGCGGGCGTCTCCATCAGGGCGCCCAGCTCGAAAGCTTGCCAGTCGCGGGCCGTCAGGCGCTCCTCGGCCGCGTCCAGCAGACGGCCGTGGGGGCCCTCCAGGGTGAAGGGCTTGAGCGCGGCCTTGACCGCGTGGTCCTGGACCGTGGCGGCCAAGACCGTCAGGGTGCGTTGCTCGGCCGGTCCCGAGGCGAGGTTGGCCAGCGCCGTCCACAGCTCGCTCTTGAGGGCGGGGGTGGCGTTCACCCCACTGGCCTCCAGGAGATCCAGGATCCAATCCTGGGCCCAGATGCGTTCTTCGGCGCGGTCGATCCTGGCCAGGGGCTGGAAGGCCGGGGCCTCGCCCCACGGGCCCAGGTCGTAGAAGCCGCCCCCGACCAGCAGGCTGGCCGCGCGGCAGGATCGACCCTTGTCGAACATCACCACCCGCGCGCCCGGATAGCGCCGCCACTGCAGGGCCAGGGTGTTGAGCAGCACCGACTTGCCCGCCCCGGTGGGTCCGACCACGAAGGTGTGGCCGACATCGCCCTGGTGCAGGTCCAGCCGAAAGGGGGTGGTGGCGTTGGTTCGGGTGTGCATCAGGGGCGGCTGGACGCCCGGACGGCCCTGCTTTCCCAGCTCCTCGGTCAGGTGGGCGTTGAGCAACGGGCCCGGCCAGATGGCCGAGACGGGGAGGAGGTCGCAGAGATTGAGCGTGCTGACCATGGGCCGGCGCACGTCGGCATAGGCCTGGCCGGGCAGGCCGCCGAGCCAGGCTTCGACGGCGTTGAGGTCCTCGACCTTGGTGACGAAGCCGGCGCGGTTGATCACCGCGTCCACGGCCCGGACCTTGGCGGCCAGACGGTCCGGGTCCGGATCGGTCAGGGTCACGGTCGGGGTGACATAGCCCATCGAGGCCGCGTCGCTGCCCAGGATCGCCAGGGCCGCGTCCGCATCCTGGGTCTTTTGCAGGGCGTCGGGATCCTCCAGCAGCGACGGCTCGTGGGTGATCGCCTCCTTGAGCAGGGCCAGGACGCCCTTGCGCTTGGAGAACCAGCGTTTGCGCAGCGTGGTCACCGCTCGGCGCGCATCTTCCTTGTCCAGGGGCAGAAAGCGGCAGACCCATCGGTACGACAAGCCCAGGGCATTGAGCTGGTCGAGTAGTCCGGGCCAGGAGGCGGCTGGATAGGCGCGCACGGACAGGGTGCGCAGATAGTGATCGCCCAGGCGCGGATAGAGCCCGCCCTGGAAGTCGTCGTCGGTGAGGACCGCGTCCAGATAGATCGGGATCTGCGGCCGGGCCACGGGCTGGCGCTTGGTCGAGACGCAGGCGTGCAGATAGGTGAGGGTGGCCTCGTCATCGAGCGGGGCGACCAGGGGGAAGACCCCGGCCAGGATGTCGCGCACGGCCCCGACAGTGGCCCTGAACTCCTCCAGGGCCAGACGATAGAGCGCGTCCGCGCCCCGGCCCTGGGGCAGGTTCTCCACCAGCAGGCTCTCGGCCCGACCGATGGCGTCAGGGGCGGGCAGGTAGGTGAAGGTCGCGAAATAGCGCGACTCGAAATGGGCGGACTCGGCCTCGAAGGCCATGCGCCGCTCCTCGTCGATCAGATGGCTGACCGGATCGGGAAAGGCGCTGGCGGGATAGGATTGGGAGGGCGATCGCACCGCCTCCAGGTGCAGGCACCAGCGCGATCCAAAGCGCCGAAGGGCGTTGTTGAGCTGGGCGCGAACGGCCATCAGCCCCGCGGGCGTGGCCGAGGCCAGATCCGGTCCTCGAAACTCCAGGCTCGTCTGGAACGACCCGTCCTTGTTCAGCACGATCCCCGGCGCGATCAGCATCGCCCAGGGAAGGTGGTCGCAAAGCCGGCTCGAACGCGTGCGGTACTCGTTGAGGAACAGCATGGACGCCTAGCCGTCGTAATGGGTCGGCTGGCGCAGGTGCCGCCGCAGGATGTCGAAGACGTAGGGGTCGCGCTTGGCCATCCAGAGCGCCGCGCCATAGAGCGCCGCGCCCAGCGGCAGGCCGATCCACGGCGCCTGCAGGCCCAGCGCCAACACCGCCGTCAGGGTCCCGATCAGCACCGCAGTCATGCGCGGCACGCCCGCCAAGGTCACAGGCTCCGAAAGCGAGCCATGGAAGTCGATTTCATAGCCGTCCGGGGCGCCCATCAGATCGCCGCCCCACCGGTGAAGCCCAGGAATCCCAGGAAGAAGGTCGAGGCGGAAAACGCGATGCACAGGGCGAACATCACCTGCATGCCCTTTCGCACCCACGAGCCGCCCTCGGAGATGGCCACCCCAAGACCGGTGACGGCGATGGCGATCACGCCGATGGCCTTGGCGACGGGCCCGGTGATGGAGTCGGCGATCTGGGTCAGCCAATTATCCCAGGGCATGCCGCCCCCGGTTCCGCCGGCCCAGGCCGGCTCGGAGGCGAGCAGGGCCAGGGCCAGGCCGATCGCGAGGTTGGCCGCGATGCGTAGGCGGCGGTGGCGGTGGCGGTGGCGGAGATGGGCGGGGATCATGGGCGCCTCGGGTTGAGTCGAGATGACCGTTGCAAACCCGTTATGGGGACGACAATTCCGAGGAAATGCCGGGTGGAGTCCTGCCGGTGCAGCCCTCCACCCGCAAAGTCTCAGTGCTGAAGGTTAAGGCCGGCTGCGCGTTCAGACGCGCGCGCAGGGCCCCGTCTCGAACGCGCGGGCGCCGAGACGGGTCGTTGCCGATGGATGGGTCGCGGCAGGCGCTTCGGCGCTAGGCGCAGGGCGGGACGGGTTGGCCGACCGGGCCCGGTTCAACGCAGGGCGTGGGCGACGGCGCGGACGGCGCGTCCTCCGGCGCGATCGGCGGAATTTCTCCACGCTGGATGGCGATGGCGACCGCCTGCATCCGATTGCGCGCACAGAGGCGTTTATAGGCGTCCGACAGGTACTGGTTCACCGTTCGGTACGACAGGCCCAGGATGAACCCGATTTCCACGGCGGTATGACCCTTGCTCGCCAAAATCAGGCACTGGCGCAGGCGCGGTGACAACACATTGCTCACGAACTCTACTCCTAGCTGGCACGGAACCAGCCGGCGTCGTGTTTCGTCGACAGCACTCAAAGCACAGGCCGTTCTCAAGCGGCGAACACTCCGCATGCCGGATTCTTCGCGAACGCCGGCAAACATCACGTCATAAAAGCGAGCTCTCGTCGCATCGGCGCGCGACGGGCTCGTGCGTCATTGACCCGATCGAGGCCATGGCGGAATCGGCGGATCCAAATCCTTTCTTGAGTTTGTGAAAGTTCAGGCCGATGGGCGGCGGGCCTTGCGATCCTGCGCCCCAGGCGATGCAAGCGATGGTGCCATAGCTCCAGAGCGCCAGGACCGTAAGATAACCCGCCGCGCCAAGTCGTCCCTCCGCGGCGATGAAGGCCAGATGCGCGCCGACGGTCAGGACCTGGAACGCCGCGGCGAGGATGGGCCAGAGCTTTTCGGACCCGAGGACGACGGCGACCGACACGCCCAGAACGACGGCGTCGATGGCGATCACCGCGCCTTGAGGTCCGGTCCAGGGCCGCTTCTCGACCGCCAGTGACGCCATGCAGGCGGCCAGATAGGCCGCCCCCAGGACCTTCTCCTCCCAGCGCCCCCGAACAAGCGCGGCCACGCAGACCAGCACCATGGCGATGGCGAAGACGAGGGGAGACCAGGCGAACACGTGGCGGTCGGGTTCAAGCCGCCGCCTCGAGCGCGCCCTGCGGCGCGGCGCCCTCGGGTTTGTGCAGGACGCCGGCGGCGACGGTCTCGAAGCCGTACTCCTCGCGCAGGTCGGCCAGGCCCTCATGGGTGTCGAGCACGCTGCGGCGCGCGCGCTCCAGCGCGGCCAGGGCCTCGGCGGCGCCGCCGATCACGCGTTGGCCGGCGATGGCCGGCAGTCGATTGGCGATGCGCGCCTCGCACAGGGAGGAAATGAGCTTGGCCGTCTCGCCAAGCGTGCGATCGAGCGCGTCCTCAGCCGAAAACAGCTGCTTGGCGACGCGCGCCGCGGTCAAATTCTGCATTGAGCGTACTCTGGTTGGGGCCTGACCGGCCTGTCGGGTGGTTGCCGTGGTCGCTCAGCATCCGATCGATCGAACGATTTAGGACGTAGCCGACGGCGGCGGCGCCGAGGGTGACGAGTCCCAAGATCATCGTGGCGATCGCAATGGCGACCAGTCGCCGGGCCGGGGACCGCAGACCCCGTCGCACCAGACGGTCGGCCTTGGGCCGGAGCCGCTCGGATTGAACTCCCCCCGTCCCGGCCTCGTGGCCGTGTGAGGCCTCGAGCGAGAAGGGGAGGGGATCGTGATCACCGTCCCGGGTGACGGCGGCAGTTGGTCGCCAACCGCCGGCGCCAACCATTGGCGATGATCCAAAGTCGAGATCATCCCGATCCCCCCTGGCGGCGGCGATGTAGGCGATCACCGCTTCCTTGCGGCTGGCCACGCCCAGCTTGCGGATGATCGCCTGCATGAAGGTGTCGACCGACGCCGGCCGTATGCCGAGCAGCGGCCCGATCTGCTTTGAGGTCAGGTGCTGCGCGGCCAGGTCCAGGATTTGACGCTCGCGTTCCGTGAGGCGCTCAATCATGCGATTTTCCGCCGCGGATAAGCTGAAACCATACAACCATAGGTCCTATTGGCCCTAGGCTGCACAGAGGGTCAAGGGTCGCGGAAAGCGCGTGTCCCGACATTTTCCGTCGGCTCGGCGAATAGGCAGCCAAACCTCACTAGGTTTAATTTCTTGAATGTCGAGCGTACGGCCCGGGTGCCGCTTTCGCGTCGGCGGTGCGCGCCGTCGCCCCGCTGTCCGTGTGTAGTGGAGCGCGCCGTTTCACCGTCTGATGGAAACCGCCGGTTCTAGTGAAATCGGCCGCGCGCGTCGACACCCGCGCCATCCTCGGTTCCTTCGGGCCCGCCGCCTGCGCACCATCGTCTACCTCAATGACCGGCCGGTCCGGCGCTGGAGCGCCGAGGAGATCGGCTTCATGCAGGAGGTCGCCGAACGCACGCGGCAGGTCATCGAACGCGGCGAGGCCGAGGCCGGGCTCTGACTCGTCGCTGACCTTGGGAAGGTCGTCACCTTCGAGAACGAGCGCTATCGTCGCCGGGTCGAGCCGGCAACCCGCACGGCGTTGGGGCAGGTCGCGACCAGGGACCGGGGCTGGACGCTTCTCACTCAGATCACGCTGGCGGACTAGAGTGTGAGCACGAGCCGAGCTTTGTCACGCTCTGGGCGGGTCTGGAACAAGGGCCACGCCCGGTTTTGTCGCCGACGCGACTTATGATCGGGTAGAGCTAAGGCGGGGCGCGGCCTCAAAAAGGGGGAGGGGGCGAAAGATGCGACTTCTGCACACGTCCGATTGGCACCTGGGGCGTACGCTTGCCCAAGAGAGCCTGCTCGATGATCAAGCTCACCTGCTCGACCAGGTTTTCCAGGCGATCGTGGATCACCGGGTCGATGCGCTGATTATCGCCGGCGACCTTTTCGACCGCGCTGTGCCGCGCAAGGAAGCGGTGCAACTGTTCAATGATTTCCTCGCCAGGATCTATGCTGACACGCCAGCTGCAATCGTGGCGATCGCCGGCAATCACGATGCCCCCGATCGGATCGGCTTCAATGCCGCGCTGCAGGATCCCCGCCGCGTCCTGATCCGCGGGCCTCTGCGCGACCGGCCCCACCCGCTCGTGCTGCACGATGAACACGGCGAAGTGGCGATATCGGCGCTGCCGTTCAGCGAGGTCTACGCCGCGCGCGACGTCTTCGAGGACCCCGCCATCGCCAGCCCCGCCGACGTCCTGGCCGCTCAAGTGGCTCAGGCGCGAGGCCATGTTCCGGCCGGCGCCCGCTGGGTGGTGACCGCGCACGCCTTCGTGGAAGGCGGCCGTATCACCGAGACCGAGCGCCCCCTGACCCAGGTCGGCGGTATCGAGACCGTGCCGGCCGCGACCTTCGAGGGCGCGGCATATGTCGCACTCGGCCATCTGCATCGCGCCCAGGAGGCCGGGGCGGCGCATATTCGTTATTCCGGCGCGTGGATGGGCTTTGGTTTCGATGAGGCCGAAGAGACCAAGTCCCTCAGCCTCGTGGATCTGGACGCGGCGGGCTCGGTGACGGTGCGCACAGTGCCCCTGTCGAGCCTGCGTCCCCTGCGGGTCCTGACCGGGCGCCTTCAGGAACTGCTGCAGGCCGGCCGGATCGCAGCCGGAGTCGCTCCCGCCCTGATCAAGGCCGTGCTTACCGACGAGGGCGCCTTGATCGACGCGATCGGACAGTTGCGCGCGGTCTACCCTCACGTCCTGCAGCTGGAGCGTTCGAACCGTCCCATGCTGACTGGGCCGGGCGCAGCCGCCGCGATGGTCGACCGACGCGACCCCACCCGGGTCATCGCCGCTTTCCTGGAGGCAGTGCGCGGCCAGGGCCCTGACGCTCCCGAAGCGGCGATCATCACCGCCACCCTGGCCGACGTCGAAGTCGAGGAGGTCTAACCGTGCGCCCGCTGCGCCTGTCCCTGCGGGCCTTTGGCCCGTTCGCCGACACCCAGGTGATCGACTTTCGCCCAGCCCTGGAACGACGCCTGTTCGGGATCTACGGCCCCATGGGCGCGGGCAAGACCTCGATCCTCGATGGCCTTTGCTTTGCGCTGTTCGGCGAGTCGTCGGGCCAGGAACGCCAGGGCGAGGACCTGCGATCGCATCACGCGAGCGCGGAGGTCGAGACCCAAGCCGAGCTGGTTTTCGACGTCGGGGGCAAACGCTATCACCTCGTCCGGCGTCCCCGTCAGACAGTGCGTGGCCGGCGCGTTGGCGCCTTGGTCGAACGCGCGCACTGGGCTGCGCTCTACGACGCAACAGGCATGCCCGTGGACGACATCGGCCCCGACAATCCCGGCGTGGCGCTCGAGGAGCGCAAGGTCGAGGCCGTAGCCGATCGCCTGCAGGCGATCTTGCATTACAGCGCCGCCCAGTTCCGCCAGGTGGTCCTGCTGCCGCAAGGCCAGTTCCGCCAGTTGCTGACCGCCTCCAGCGACCAGCGCTCGGCGGTGCTGCGCGGGCTGTTCGACGTCTCGCTCTATGAACGCTTCGTCGAGCGGCTGAAGGCGGAAGCCAGCGCGCTACGCGACGCGGTGGGCCAGGGCCGCACGCAGATCGAGGCTCATCTGGCGGCTCAGGACGCCTCGGACCTGGAAGGGCTCAACCAGGCCCTGGCGGACGCGGCCGAACAGGCGATGGCCCAGGCCCGGCTTCGTGACGCCGAGGCGCAGGATCGTGATCGCCTGCGAACGGCGTTGCAGACGGCGCAAGCCTTGGCGGGGCGGTTCGCCGAGCACGACGCGGCCCAGGCCGCCGTGGCCGCCCTGCTGGACGAACAGGGCAAGATCGAAGACCTGAAAGTTCGCCATGCCGCAGCGGCCAAGGCCGAGACCTGCGCCGCTGCGGACGCTCGCGCGGCGGCTGCGGCCCATACCCTGACCACGGCCGTGACGGCGCGGCGGACGGCGCTCGAAGAGGCCGAACGTTTGGACGCGCTGGCCGCCGCCGCCGCCGATCGCCTGGACCAGTCCGCTGCGCTTCAGCCCGAACGCGACGCCGCCGTCGCTCTGGTGACCGGCCTGGACGCCTACCGGACGCGCCTGGAAAACGCCCGCCCCCTGAAAGACCACGCCTTGGCCAGTGCGTCGGCGCGCGCAGGCGCAGCCAGCGCCCTGGCCAGCGCGCAATCGGCCCGCGCCGCCGCTGCCGAGGCCCTTGAGCAGAGCCTTGCCCAGCACGCGCGGGCCCAGCAGCAAACCCTGCGCGCCGAGGCGCTGGAGACCGCACTCGCGCTCGCCCGCAAGGAACACAAAACCGCCGTGGAATTCGAAGACGCGGTCAAGGCCGTCGAACGTCTCTCGGCGCTCACGGCCTCGGCCCAGGCGCGGCTGGCCGCGGCGCGCTTGGACTTGGCCAAGGCGCGGTCGGCCGAAGAGGCGGCCGAAACCGCGCTTTCCGAGGCCCAGGCCTCGCATCTGGCCCTCGTCCTGGTCGAGGGTCAGCCCTGTCCGGTTTGCGGATCCGAGGCCCACCCCCATCCGGCGAAGCCGGCCGTGGACGGCCAGGATCTCGAGCAGGTCCGACGAGCGGCGCGAACCCTGCGACAGGACGCCGACACCGCCGAGCGTCAGGCCGCGGAGGCGGCCGCCATGATCGAAGGCGAGGGCAAGGGCGCCGACACCCGTTTGCGCGCCCTGAAGGCGCCGCCGCGCGCCGCCGAACAGGTCGCCGCCGACTGCGTGCGCTTGGAACAGGACCTCGCCCAACTGATGGCGGAGGACCTGGCGGGCCTGGCCCAAGCGCTCGAGACCGCCCAAGGCGCGGTGGGCACCGCCGACAAGGCGCTGGCTGAGACACAGACGGCCTTCGCTCTGGCCGACAAGGACGACGCGGCCGCAAAGGCCGCATTCGAGGCGGCGCTGTCGGACGTTCCCAAGGACCTGCGCGACGAGACCAGGCTCACCGCGGCCCGGACTCAGGCGATCGCCGCCCGCGACCAAATGCTGGAGCGACACGCCGGCGCGCTTGCGGCCGAACGCAGCGCGAGCGAGGCGGCCAAGGTCGCTGCGGCAACGGCCGAGGCGGCGGGCCAACGCGAAGGGGAGCTGGAGGTCACGGCCAAGGCCGAGGCGATAGCGCTCGAGGCGGCCTTATCGGCCGCCGGCTTCGACGCGGCCGGCTATGAGACCGCCAAGGCCGACGCGCCCCATCTTGAGACCTTCGCGGCGCAGATCCGCGCCCTCGGAGAGCGGGCCGCGGCCGCGGCCGATCGGCGTGATCGCGCCGCCGCCGCCATCGCTGACCAGGCGCGGCCCGACCTGGCCCTGGCCGAGGCCGCGCTCGTCGCGGCCGACACGCGCCTGGCCGGGCTGGAACAGGCGGTCTCGACGTTAGGCATGCGCGTGGGACAGCTGGAGGCCACACGCGACATCGTGGTCAAGCTGGAAGACGAGCTGGCCTTCGCCACCGAGCGCTATCGCGTCCTGGGGGAGCTTTCCAATCTCAGCGACGGACGTAACGCCCACCGGCTTCGGCTGCGGGACTTCGCTATCGCCGCGACCTTCGATTTGGTGCTGGAGGCGGCCAATCTGCGGTTCAGCAGGATGTCGCGTGGGCGCTTCGCCCTGCAGCGCAAGCTCGAAGGCGGCGACGGCCGCGTGCGGTCCGGGCTCGATATCGAGGTCTATGACGCCCACACCGATCAGAAGCGCGACGCCCACACCTTGTCAGGCGGCGAGGGCTTTCTGGCCTCTTTGTCACTAGCACTGGGCTTGTCAGACGTCGTCCAGGCCGAATCCGGCGGGGTCCGACTCGACGCCATCTTCATCGATGAGGGTTTTGGCCATCTCGACGACGAAACCCTCGATATCGCCCTGGAGACCTTGCGTGACTTGGTCGGCCAGGACCGCGCGGTGGGAGTGATCAGCCATGTGGACGGCGTCAAGCAGCAGATCTTGGCCGGCTTCGATGTGGTGCGCACCCTGCGCGGCAGCCAGATCGCGCCACGCCGTGACGACTAGAGGAGAGCAAGGATGACATCCGCCCTTTCGGCCACCGCCTTCGCCGAGGCGGTTCTCGCCGCCGCCAACGCCGCCGCGAGCCCCCTGGTCCAGGGTTGGCCCCAGTCGGACCGCGAGGCTCCCCGGGTCATGATGAGCCCGGCCGATTTCCTTTCGGCGCTCGCCGCGGTGCAGCCCAAGCTGGTCTATCGGATCCAGGCGACCTTCGATCCGGAGAGCGAGCTGGAAGGCGCCTGCGAGACCGTGGGCCTGGAGACACCACCCGATCCGCTCCTGGCGCGTCGCTTCGCCGATATCACCAAGCGCGCGCAACGTCGCGAGGGCGAGCCGACCATGACCCTGGCCGGGTTTCTCTATGAGGGCGTCCTGCACGCCGCCCAGGTCGTCGCCGAGTGGTCAGCGACGCTGGAAGACGAGTTCGCCGCCCGGGCGGCGGAAATCCAGGCCGAGACCGAGGAGCGCACGGCGGCCGCCGACGACCTCGCGATGGGCGAGATCCGCCAGCTGGCCGTGGAGCTCGCCAACCATGCCGGCTTCAACACCCACCCCGCCAGCTTTTCCAAACGCCGCTTCCTGGCGAGCGAGCTGTTCAAGGGGCGCGACGCCGACGCGCTCTACCGCATCACCGAACTGGCGGAGATGATCAGTTGGGTCCGCAAGGGCGGCGTGCCGCTCGACGCCTAGCGCGGCGACGGCGGCCCGGACCTCATACGAGGTCGGCCTTGACCGGCTCCTCCAGCGTCGTGCGATGGCGCGAGCTAGCCGCTCAGTGCGCCACTTCTCCCGACAGCAGTCCATCCATCGCTGCCGTTGGGAATGGCACCTTCCCGACGGAGAGTGCCACAATCTCGATCCTGCGAACGTGGCCGCGACCCAGCAATCGGAACTGCCGGCTCTAAATGACACTAGGCCTTAGGCATACGCAGTCCGGCGACTAGACCTGGAAGCGCGGCGACGAGCGCGGCGTTAGATCGAGCCCAAAGATCACGCAATAACTCGAGCGGGGCGAATTCGTCATACTTGGCCTCTTCCAACGTCCTGACGAAGGTCGAGAGCGCGCCAGCGTCGATCGGCCGGCTTAGCTGGCGAAGGATCTGAGCCGCTTCATCTGGGGTCGTGTCTGGCAGGGTCACGCCAAGATGGTGTGCCTCACAATCAAGGCCTGCGGCCGAAAGGGCGACAGCCACGACACTCGTCATTGCCGTTCCGCGCCATAGAAGCACATGCGTATCAGCGCCAGCGGCGATCAAGTCCGTGTCGGCCAAACCGTATTCCGTGAAGGCGGCCCGGCCCTCGATCAAAAGGCCCGCGGCGACGTTGTCTAGGTAGTTGGGAACGTCACCGTCGAGGTAGACCGAGCGCATCTCCGCCGCCAGCCGGTCATGGATAGGCTCCACCGACAACCGATCGAAACGCGGCAGTTTGCCGGCGGGATGCGAAACGACCTCGAGCACCTTGGCCCGGTCATCGACACCCACGACGCGCCAGCGCCGCCCCGCGAACGCCACCAGGCTTCCCGGCCCGAGCAGGTTGGCGATCGGGATGGTCCCCAAGGTTCGGCCGGCGTGCACCAGGCGCCATTCCACCTCACTCTGGAAGATCGCGTAAAAGTCCCGTCCTTGCGTGAGGTTCTCGCCTTCAGGACCAAGCATGAGCGTGCCGTCCGGCGCCTGTTCGATCAGGCCCAAACCGGCCAGATTTCGAAGCAGACTGGCCATGTCGGCGCGGGGCAGGGCGCTGAGCGGTCCCTGACCGCAGACGATATCGAACAACGGGCCGGGCCGAAGTCCGCCGTGCTCGACAAGGCAAGAGAGGATCTGATGGATAACCACCGTCACGATCGCTGGATCCTGGATGGGCGGCTCGACGAAGCGCTGCAGCAGAAGCCGAATGGACGCTGTCGCGCGGACGATCTCCGGACGTAGACGGTCCAACGGATCCTGAGCGGCTATTGCATGCTTCTCACGGATGTAGATCCGAAGGATCGCAGGTGCGCCGCGGCGTCGACCGCTTCGACCAAGACGCTGACGCAACGAGGAAAGCGATCGAGGCGCGCCGAGTTGCGCCACGGACTTCACTGACCCGATGTCGATGCCAAGCTCCAAGGTGGTCGTGGCAATGGCGGTCGTAGGCAAGTCGGCGGCTTTCAGACGAAGCTCGAGCTCTTCGCGAAGCTCCTTGGCCAAGCTGCCGTGGTGGGGAAAGAATTCGTTCGGCGCGCCGTGCGCCTCCGCGCGACGTCGAAGCCGATCGGCCAAGGCCTCCACCGTGCGACGCGAGCCGCCAAACACGAGGTTGTTGTCGCCACGCAAGGTCTTGAAGGCATGGTCAGCGATCTGATCGAGCGCGGTGTCGCCCCCGTCAACCTCGGCCTCATTTTCAGCCTCGTTCGGCTCAGGTCCTTCGACATAGCCTCGGATTTGCAGGCGCAGCTCGGGCGCGCCGCCAGCGATGTCCACGAGACGCACCGCCGCCGGATCGACAGGGCTCAACCAAGCCCGGGCGGCGTCGAGATCGCCAAGGGTGGCCGAAAGACCGATGCGTCTTGCCGGGCGATCAGCCATTCGATCGATCCGGTGCAGCAGACTCGCCAGATGCAGGCCGCGCGGGCCTTGAAGGAAGGCGTGCAATTCGTCGATGACGATGGCGTCCAGACGGCCAAATAGCCGACGCGCAGCGTCGGTGCGCCGAAGCAGCAGCGCTTCGATGGATTCGGGTGTGATGAGGACCACGCCGTTGGGACGTTCGAGCGCGCGGCGCTTGGCCGACTGTGGCGCGTCGCCATGCCAACGCACGACGTCGATTTCCAATCGCTCGCAAAGCTCGTCCAGGCGCCGGAACTGGTCGTTGATCAGGGCTTTGAGTGGACTGACGTAGAGGATCGACAAGCCCGGCGTAGCGCGAGCCGCCGTCTCGGTGAGCAGCGGCAGAAAGGCCGCTTCGGTCTTGCCAGCCGCCGTGGCCGCAGCGATCAGCGCGCTAGCGCCGGTGTGCAGGATCGCTTCGATCGCACACTCCTGCACTTCACGCATCTCCGTCCAGCCCTGGTCTCGGATCCAGCGTTGGATCGTCGGGTTCAGCCGATCGAAGCCCGTGGCGACGTCAGAGGCGGAGGGTGGCAAGTTCGTCGTCGCCGGCCTCGGGGATCAGGGCGAGGTCAGCCTCTCCATCGTTGTCGGCCGCGATCTCCACCACGCCCAAGAGGTCGCGCCAATCCTCGGTCGGGTTCTGTTCAAGAACACTCAGGAACTGGACGAAGACCTTGATCGTGTTGCGCGGCGTGCGGAAATACGCCTCGCCGATCCGCTTGTTGCAGTGGACCATGAACTGCGTGAGAGCCTCATCAGGCACCAGGTGCTTGTCCGGCGCGCCCAAGGCGAAGATGTTGCGCAAATTCGACAGCAGGACCAGCAGGTCCTCCGGCGATAGGCTTTGCAAGCGCAGGACCGGGCCGGACAGATCCACCCGTCCTTGGGTCGCAAAGCCGTTTTCCATCAATCGGGATTGGAGAGCCTGGTAGCTGTAGAGCCCGCGGCGGCTGTCCATCAAGAACTCCGGCGTACCGCCGAACACCACCCCCAAACCGCTGACCTGTCCCTGCAGCACGTCGTTCACGATGCGCAGAATCTGTTCGAAATTCTGGTTCCGGGCCTGGGCGCTCTGCAGCTTGTAGAGATTGACCATCTCGTCGAAAGCCACCAGCAGCCCCCCGTAACCTGCCAGTCGGACAAAGGCGGCCATCAGCTTCAGGCTGTCATACACATTGTCGTCGTCGATGATGTTGCGAACACCCAGGGCCTGTCGCGCCTCGGTCTTGGTCGAGTATTCGCCGCGTAACCAACGCAAGGCCGCGGCCTTGATGGCTTCGTCGTCGGCTTCGCTACCACGCCAATAGGTCTTGAGGACGGTGGCGAAGTCGTAGCCGCCGACATGTTCTTGAAGCGCGGCGAGACGACGATCGATCGCCCGTTCGACCGTCGCGCCCTCGGCTTCGGCCTCGCGCACGCAGTCGGTGATAAACCGTTCAACCACGCTGGACAGAGCGCCCCCTTCGGGCTTGGTCCGCGTCGCCATGTTACGAACGGCCTCTGCATAGAGGCCTCTGGCCTGCCCCCCGGTGGCGTGTATCCGACGATCCGGCGCCAAGTCGGCGTGGATGGTCACGAGCTTGCGCTCCAGCGCGATCAACCGCACCAGATTGAGAAAGAAGGTCTTGCCCGCCCCATACTCGCCAATCACGAACCGGACGGCGGAGCCGGCATCGGCAATGCGGTCGATATCACGGACCAGAGCGGCGACTTCGCCGGCCCGACCCACCTGAACGTGAGCCAGTCCCGTGCGCGGCACCACGCCGGCGGCCAGCGCCTGTAGGATGGTGTCGCGGTCGCGCGGGCGCAGCTTCGGTCGATCGGTCACGCTAGATTCCCCATGGTACGAAGCTCTGCCGCAAGATGGGCGACGGGCATGAGCAGGTCCTCATCATCAATGACGGCCTCGTCGAAGGTTTCGAAGCCCCACTCGTTGATCGTCTCCAGCGCCCCGTCTGGAAGCAGCTTGAGCTCACGAGCCCGAGCATCGAAGATCTCACGTTCTAGCCCGTCGGCAGACAAGATCGCGACGAGGAGTTGTGCGTGATTTGGCTCCAGGCCGGCAAAAGCGCTCGATGAGGGCTTGGCTTCGGCCTTTGCAGGCGTTGGTGCATCGTCCTCGTCGGTGAAGATGCTCGACAGCAACCCAGCGACCTCGTTCGTCTCGCGGCGAATGCGTTCGAGCCGGGTAGCATCGAAGGCGACCGTGTCAGGATCCCGCGGCGCTTCGGGCGGGATGGCGACGCCCGCGCTTGGTTCTTCTGGAGCGATTGAGACAGGCGCGTCGACCTGCACCGCACCACGATGCAAGGCGGCGTAAACCTCCTCCTGGGGCAGGTTCAGGGTCTTGTGCAGTCGTTCCAGGAAGCGCACTTCGGTCGGCTCGACGCGACCGTCGGCGAGGACCGCGCCGATCGCCGCGGCGCTGACTCCGCGGCGTGCGCCCTCGGGAAGCTTGGCAAGGCGCCCCAGCGCGGCCTGTTGCTTTGGCGGCGCCCTCAGCACGTAGAACGCCACAGCCAGCAACCGGACACGATCGGCGGGGCTCAGTCCAGGCATGACCTGGAGGTCGGCGCTGATCTGATCAAATTCCGCAGCGACGACCTCCCCATCAACGGTCGCGGCCAGGGCGGCGATCTCCGCCATGGTGCGTGCGGCGCCGTAGTGCTGACTTTCCAGGCGCGGCGCCGCGCCGCCTTCGGCCGCGAAAATCACCATCTCGCCGTCGGGCGCAAGGCCCGTCTCTCCATATCGGCGGTCAGGCTCGAAGGCGATGTCCAACTGGTCCAACATGCCGCCGATCCGGCGCTGGATCGGCAGCGAGAGCTTGGGCTCGGCGAGGGGCGTCTCGAGAATGTCGGCGACCTGCTTGACGCTCGCCACCGCCATCTTTCTGTCGCCGATCAGGGCAAATAGCGCCTCACGCGCTATTTCCGCGCCCCTCGCCATAGGGGTCGCACGAAGATCGCGGGGCAGACAAAGGGCGGCCTCCAAGCCGCCACGCCCTTCTGGTCGGCGGCCCAGCAAGCGGCTGAAGGCATCGAGATCCTGGACGCAGGCGTCGAACATCTCTTTCAAATGATTCAGTGGGGCCGACACCGCACAGATGTCCGGAAAGGCGCCGAGAGCGAAGCTCGTCTCGAAGCGGCCGCTGGCGGCGCGATAGACGCTTTCAAGTCGCGTCTTGGGCGCGCGGACCTTCAAGCCGCCTGGATGGCGTTCCCCGAACCGCAGGCGCCAGAGAGCACACAGTTCATCGAAGCAACGGGCGACAGGCGTACGAAACCACAGGGGCAGCGAGAGAATCCACAGCAACGCGTCATCGGCGTCGAAGGCCCGACCTTCCGCCAGGACCGCGCCGAAATACCGTCGCGTGGCCAGCGGCATTTCGAAGGTCGAAAATGCGGGCGCGAGGAGCGGCGGACGCACGATCTCGCTGGTGCGAACGACTTCGGCGACGTCGAGCAGGCGCGTGGCATAGCTCGAAAAAGACCCGTTTTGATCATAGACGACCCTGAGCGATCGAACCTCATCGATGATCTCCTCGGCATCTTGGAAGGCCTTCTCATGAAGAAGCCGGCGCTCGAGACCGTAGAAGTACAGGAAGACCAGACCGATCGGCGCATCAGGATCGCGTCGTCCGCCAGCCAACCATTCGAGATAGGCGCGGCGGACGGAAGCACTTAACCCCCGATAGCTTGGCCAGTAGGACAGGTCCGATGCGCCACCATCCGCAGGCGCGTTTGCCGCGACGGGCAACGACGTGTCGACCAGGCAGTTCTCGCTGCGCCAGGCTTCGTTGTTGGCCTTGCCGGCGTAGAACAGGCCTCCGGAGATTTTCAGGCCGCCCAAGTCGAGGAGTTCGCCGCTGGAAAGCCATCGAGGTGGCTCGCCTGCCTTCGGGGCGGACCGAGGACGCGGCGGTGCCGAGACGGGTCGGACGGGCACATGCGCGGAAGTCGGCTGGAGAGCGGGGCGAGCTTCCTGGCGCGCAACGGCCGCCGGGGCCTCGATCACCGGATTGGCGACGCCCCGCTCGGCCACGTTCTTCGGCAAATCGGCCTTGAGTTGTTTGGCATAGTCGACAGCTTGCCTGAGGGTAGCGAACCCGTAGCTGCCGTGCACATACCGCTCATTGCGATAGACGATGCCGAAGGCGTTCATCGTCAGGCGATCAACGACTTCCTGCGTCTTGGCTTTCGCGGTTGAATCGTTCGAACCGGTCATCGCTGGAGCTTCCACGGCCAGGACGGTGGGAGGGAGATCGACAACGATCTTCGCCCGGCCCTGACCGGCCGAAAGTGACGCCGCCGACGCGGGCCGAGGCGGTGAACGGTAGGCGGGCTGGGTCTCGGAACGTGGCAGAGGTTTTCTGACCTTGGACTGTAGCCAGAACAGGAACACCGCGCCGATCCCAAGCAGGATAAACAGTTCCAACCTACACACCCCATGGGCCCAACCCTCGGTTAAGCTTGGCTACGCTATGCGGTGGGTGGCGGCGAATCCAGCCCGCCGATGTTAGATTTTCGACGCAAGCTATGCGGGTGCGTGCGGCGACTGGGGCGACGCGAAACCTAAGCACCAGGATGACCGGGGGAGATCTGATGGAGGAGCTGTTTCTTATCGATGACGAGCTATGGCGAAAGTCCCGCGCGGGCGCGCGCTCCGGGCGAGGTTTTCGCTATCAGGATGCTGTGGCGGCGCAGCTAGCGATCAAGGCCTGGCGTGGCGACTGGGCCTGGACAACCGTTGTGCCAGAAGGGGTCGACGATCTCACTCTGCACGGCCCGGCTCTGGAGCTGCGCGTACAGTTGAAGTCGCGGCACGATCCACGCGGCCGGTTCACCGTGGACGAGGTCGTCACGCATCTGGCCAAGACTGCCAAGTCGCTCCCGCAAACTTGGAGCCAGGACTCTCGCCTCGGGATCGCGCTGGTCCTGGAGCGAGCGGTCGATGGTCTGACGGCGACAGGCTGGGGAAAAACCCTCGCCGATAGTGGCCAGGCGCTGGACGCCTTGAGAAATGGGCTACGCGCCGAGCTTTCCGGCTGGCCGATCGATCAGGTCGAAGCGCTTCTGGGGCGCGCGTACCTGATCGTCGAGGCGAAGCCAATGGACGAGGCGGTCGCGCGCCTCGTCGCAGGCACACCCTATCCCGACGCTGCCGCAAGGCTTCTGGCTCAGCGGTTTCGTGAACTGGCCGGCGCAATGGCGGACGCCAACTACCTTGCGCCATCAACTCGGCCAGGGACGCTGGGGGTTTCTGACGTTCAACAGGTCGTCGACGCCTTTGGTCTTGCCTTCGATCCAGCCGCTTTCCTCGACCTGAGCGGGGGGCTGTGCGAGGCCGCCGATTTTTTCGAGCCCGTCGACACGTCCGGCTTCTACAGCGGTGTCGATGTCGCGCCGGCCCATATCGGCGCGGGCGTGGTGTTTGATCGCCCTGTAGAGGTGACCGCGATCCTCGAGGGCCTGGAACAACATCGCGCCGCGCTCGTTGCGGGGCCGTCCGGCGCGGGCAAATCGGGCCTGGCCTGGCTCAGCGCCTTTCACACCCGCCACGCGGTGCGCTGGTATCGCGTCCGCCTGTGCCGAACCGACGATGTCGCCAGGCTCGTTGCCTGGGCGCGCCTGCTCGAAGCCAATCCCGAACGTCCCGTCGGCTTCGTCGTCGATGATGTCGGTCGCGGCGAGGAAACGTCCGGATGGGATCTCCTCATCCGCGAGAAGAACGCAGTCCCGGGGCTTCTCCTCATTGGCACAGCCCGTGAGGAAGATCTCTTCACTCTGAGGTCGCTTCCACAGACCAGTGTCTTCAGGCCCAAGCTCGACGAGGCGCTTGCGATCCGCGTCTGGGAAGCGCTCAGCGGGGAGGGCGCTTCGGTCTTCAAATTCTGGAGAGAGCCCCTCGAAGTCAGCCGTGGTCTCCTTTTGGAATACGCGCACCTCCTGACCGCCGGACGCCGCCTGGAGGAGACGCTGACTGAGCAGGTCGCCCGCAGGCTGGCGGAGGGGCGGGACGACGAACTGATCGCCCTGCGCGCCATCGCCTTCGCCACCGCTCAGGGCGCTGCGATCGATCCTGGGCGTCTGCGATCAAGGCTGGGCTGGGAGACGCCGAGGTTTGCCAGGGCGATCAAGAGACTCGTCGACGAACATACAATCCGCGAGCGGGGCGACGCCTCGCTCTCTGCCCTGCACGAAATTCGATCGACCTACCTCGATGCTGCCATTCAGAACGCTCTGGGCGAACCGCGTCGAACGGCCTTGGTGGAGGCGGTGTACACCGTAGAGGCGGGGTCCTTCGCCAGCCTCGTGGTCCGCACGCTGCGCAAGTGGCCTGATGAGAAGAGCAGCTTGCTCGAAGCCGCGGGACAGCGCCTTTCCGATCCTGACACGCCTGCAGGCGCCTGGATCGCTGTTCTCTACGGCCTTGCTGTGGCTACCGCAGATATGGTCGCCGAGCGCTGGCTGGAGATCGCGCGCGCGAATGACATCGACGATCGCTTTGCCGGTCTCGCCTTCAATTTCGTTGTCGCTAAATCAAACTTTGACGGTGTTCCTCTCTTCGCACGCGTCAAGAACGCCCAGGCCGACTTCGCAAAGGTCAAGGTCGGCGACTTGCGTACCGCCTTGTTCGAACGTCTGGCCCCAGGCTCGCGACCGCCGATCGTCAATCTGGCGTCAGCCCATGAACTGATCGCCGCCATGCTCCCCCTCGCAGGGTGTGAAGCTGGGCCCAAGCTTGAATTTGGCTGCGAAGACAACGTCGGCGAGGCCGACCTGATGCCGCTCCTGGAATTCCTCCAGGTCTTGGCAGAAGTGGATGCCGAGCAAGCCGTCAAAATTGTCGACATCTGTGGTGGAGCAGAGGTCCTGCTCGAAAGGCTCTACCTGGAGACCGCATGGATCACCCGGCCATCCCTTGGCGAGCAAGACGGCGAAGCGATCGTCACTGCCAAGGTCAGAGCGGTTTCGGCGCCATCCCAGTCAAATCTCGAGGAAAGCGTCGCGCGAGTCTGCGAACTGATGGCGATGGCGGCGCCGGCGGCCCAACTGATGATCTGCGAAGCGGTCTTCGCCAATGACTCTCCTTTTGGCGTTGGCATGTATACGGTCCGTAGGACCCTGCGCCGCGATGTGATGCCGTCACCGGCCAGGATCGCCTTGAATCGCGTGGTCAATCGGTCGATCGGCCGGCTGGTCGCCACCGACAGCGAGACGGACCGCGCGACGATGCTGGCCAGGGCGATGGCCGACCTTTCGCGCCTGTTGGGGGATGCCGCGAACTACTACTGTCGGCAGGAGCAGCCTGGGCCGTATTGGAGCGGGCTGAAGATAGTGCGTGGTTTGATGACCCAGGTGATCCCGCCTCCGCAGCAGGCCGAGACTTTTGCGGGTCCTCTCGACCAGGGAACCTACAAGGCTCATGACAGCCTCCATGGGTTCGCAACTAACATCCAGGAACTGATCGGCGAGCTGACCCAAGTAGAACCGCCGAAGGTGCGCCTCATGGCGCTAAGGGCTCGGGATCTGGCCAAGGAAGCCGGCAAGCTGACGGACCCAGATTTTTGGCGGATGACCGGCGAACGGCCCACGCCTGCTCTTGAGACCATACGGACGATTCTCCTGGATCTCGCTGCCGTGCTGAGCGACGTCGATGCAGATCCGTTGCGGCTGCGCGCCGCCTCACTGAGGTTTTCAAAAGTCAGCCGACACAACAATATTCTCGCGCGCGCGGCTAAAGAGGCCCGTGAACGCACGGCAGCTGATGTCGGGCGCCGGTGCGTGGCGATCGCCGAGCACCTCGCTGCCCATGGGCTGAGTGTCGAGGTCTATGCGCGGATCGATGGCGAGGACGTCGGCCTGAACCATCTCAATGCACGGTATATCGCGCTCCAGCGCGTCGATGAGATCGTCGACTGGTTCAAAAGCCAGCCTCTGCTGATCGCGGCCTGTGAAACCCTTCCCGACGATTTGACGACCTTGGCATCGGCTCCGCTTCGCGACGGTGTCATCGCCCCCATTGCTGTCCAGTTCGGGCTCAGCCTGTTGCCCTACGGCGGGCTTGTCAGCGAATGGCAGGCGAAGCTTCCCTATCCGGTGCTTGAGGATCGGGTGCTCGACGACTATCGGGCGGCGGTGGAGGCGCTGGTCACTGCATCTTTCATCTTGCAGGAGACGGGCAGGCCACTTCTGGCGGAAGAGGACGCGCACCTCGATACGCAGGTCGAGACTGTAGCCGCTGTGAGTGAACGGGCTGCAGCCGCCGTTGATAGCGACCCGTCGGCTGATCTAGCGGAGATCCTTGGGTTCCTTGGTGAGCTCGGCGTGCGGGTTGGCGCTGAGCAGGATGGAACGGCTGAGGGGACGACAGTCGCGGTCGAGATGTTAAATCTCGAGTCCGAACTCGCGCAGACTAATCTCGGCGCCCAGATCCTGCTGATGGAGCGCGGGGTCTCGCGCCATCAATCACAGCAGGAACGTGTGGCCAGGAACTGACGACCCTTGCCCGGCTGCAACCCTGTCGCTCGGCATCGCTGTCGGTAAAGTCGGGGCGCCAGGCCATAAAGTGACTGCGACCGCCTTCATGATGCAGGCGACACTCGGACATCTCGATGCCAGTCGACCGCCATCTATGAGAAGGCGTAGCCACCCTCGTGAGCCGTGTCGCTGTCCGAGCACACGACGCCCCTCTACTGAACGTCGCGTTTCTGCAGCCGCGCCGATGTCAGAAAATGGCGCTGCCCCGCATCCCCGACCCTCGAAAGGTCGGCTCGCGGGTGGCAAGCTTGACGCGCTGGCGGCCCCGCCGATCTACCTCATGGCGGAGTCTGCGCGGCATTAATTAGCCGCCTTGCCCGTCCGGCGCAGGTCGCCAGCGTCGGCCTTTATTTCTGATCAATGCTGACTGTTGGCCCTGCGACGCCACTCATCGTCGATGTAGGTTTGCACTTCATCGATCAAAGATGGGTCTACTTCCGATTTCAGGTCCAAGAGATCCTTCAACTCGGTCGGTGAGAAGCCCGCTCGGACTAAGCCGCCAAACGCTTCTTCGAGAAACGACGGCGCCAGCCCCTCCGCGTGCGAAAGATCAACTACCAAACGCACGCCGCGCTGGAGGTCGGGGATCAGGAACTCTTCTCGAAACCGCTGACCATTATTGGGACCATGCGATGGGTATCTACCAAATGGATACCGGTCGAACTGAGTGGCAACGTCCACTACTTTCGTCATGAAGCGCCTCCCTGGCTAAGCATCAACGACCCTTAGGGCCATTAACTTTCCACACAATTAAGGTTCCGGGCAACTCGGCTTCTAGTTGCCGGCCAAATTCAACCCGGCGCAGTTGTGCGTTAGGATGATCCGGATTCTTGACAATGATATGCTCCCCCTGTCGGCTGATAATCTGGATCGATCCGCCTGCAGCCTTTTCGTCGATGAGCCGCACCATCGAGGTCAGCCCCTTGCCGTGCTGATCAAGGCCGGTTTGGGTGCGCGCTTCCTTCAGCGCTGCGGCGATGATCAAGTGATCGGGAGGGTTCAGAGGGTCGATATCAAACTTCCGTAGTAGGCCTGAGTAGTTCTTCACCGCAGTGCGCGGGAGACCGACACCCTGGTCCAACGCAAAAAACCAGGCCGAGTTCTTTTCGACATCGAGAATGCCGGCCGCCCACCACTGACCAGGCAGGCAAGCGCTTTGATCAACCTCCACGTCAGGATAGGCGTGCATGATGACGTTCGTCATTGCTTCATTGAGCGCGGCGTGGATCTGGTTGGTGAAAGCCCTGTCACCCCAGGCCTTGAGCGAAAGATCCGCGACCTCCGCCATCAGCGGTCCCATTTCTTGGGTCGTGGCAGCCGATCGAATTGTCGCGATCCAGTCGGCTGGCGGGCCCACTTGATCGCGGATGTTCAGCTGCCGGTGAAACCCAAGCTGAGAGAGAACCTCCAAGGCTCCCGACGCAGCCGGATCGCAACCGGCGATCGAGCCTGGTCGCAGACTGTGGCAGCGCTGGAGCTCGGCAGTCAGCAACATGCAAGCGACGATGTCGATCGAGACGCATGCAGAAAGATCCACATAGACGCGTCGATCGCGGCGGAGAACGCCTCGTCGGATTTTGGTCAGGAAACCCGTCAGAGCCGTCAAGCCGTGACGGTAGTTCAACACCGCCGGAGCCCGTACGACATTGTAAGGATTGCCCAGGCGGTCCCGCACGCGTCGCTCGGGAACGATGGAAGGGCCCTCGAACACGTGTGTGACGAGCTCGGCCCTGGGCGTGGTAGGCCTATCGTTCAAGACAATATCGGCAAGCGCGCCGCTGAATATGGCCGCGCCGCCGGGCGGCGGAGTTTCACTCAAGATTTTTGCCGCCGATTCATCTAGCCGGAAGGGGAAAACTGAAGGCGGCACCCGGCTCCAGTCAAGTTAGACGGCTACAAAGCACAATGCGACGAAGTGTTTAACCGTCGCCTCGTAGAAGCGAAAAGGCCCGCGCCGTGCGCGAGGAGTGCTTGACCTGATTGCGAAGGCGGCGGATCGAAGCCTCGATCGAGCCCTCCAATTCATCGTCGAGGGCCACGGCGTCCTCCGCCTTGGCCAAGAAACCATCCAACTTGACCAACTCTGCCTTGCACGCCTGATAAGCGGTGCTGTCTGCGATCTTGCGTTTGAGGTTAAGGCCGAGCCGTCGCCGACGGCCGTTCAGCTGCCGCAGCATCGCGCTACGGTCCGCATGGTCCGCCGCCAACGCAAAAACATCGAATAGATCGTCTTCGAAGCTTTCCAGGCGAACGAGTTCGATGTCCAAGGAGGCCACGCCCGCCTTGAGGCGCTCCAGCGTGGCGGAGCCTACCAAGCCGCCCAATAGACCCAGGCTGGCAGCAAATAGCGCCTCGAGCGGAGTGGCCATACCTCAGGCGGCCTTCGCGTCGCGAATATAGCCCTGAATGGTGTCTATGAACGAAGGATCGCGGTCCGACTTGATGCGGATCTGGTTGAGGAGATCTTTGGCTGCGAAACCTACACGCACCAGGCCGCCAAACGCTTCTTCGAGGAAAGATGGCGAAAGGCCTCTCGCCCCATCGAGATCGACCACTACGGGTTCGCCCTTTCTAAGCGCCGGCACGAGCCATTCGTCGCGAAAGCGCTGCCCGTTCCAGTCGCCGTGCGACGGATAACGACCGAACGGGAAAGGATTAAAGTCGGCCGCCAATCGAATAGTTGTTGTCATTGCTGCCAACATCTCAAAATCTCGTCTCCACTCGTCACGCTTTTAGCTGCCAGATAATAAGCGTGCCCGGAAACTGGAACCCCAATGGGACGCAGTATTCCTTCTCGCCGTTCTTCGCCGCCGGATTGCGATACGCATAGACGGCATCACCCGAAAAGATATTGATGAAACCCGACGGAAAAAGGTCGATCAGGGCGATCATGTTATTGAGGCCCTTTCCGCGCTCACCCAGACCACTGACCGTCCGCCGTTGTTGGATCGTCGCGCGCAGGATTTGAGAATCGGTGGGCTTAGCGTTGATCGGACGCCAGTCGCGGTCTTGGATCATCGACTTAAGTAGGCCCGAAAGAGCGTCGCCGATATGACGTGACCCCCATTTCTCATCCAGCCATAACGAGAGTCCTGGGTTGATTTGAGCCTTGGTGTTGGTGGGTGGCAAGAGGCCGGTGCGCGGAGCTATCAGCCTGCGCAGCGTGCCGGCCGGTCTCTCCGCAGAAGGCGCTGGCGTACTCCCTGGGCGTCATCCAGCCGAGCTTGGAGTGGGGCCGGTGCTCGTTGTAGTCGCGCCGCCAGGTCTCCAGCACGGCGCGGGCGTGCGGCAGCGACCGGAACAGGGTCTCGTTCAGCAGTTCGTCGCGTAGCCGGCCGTTGAAGCTCTCGTTGTAACCGTTCTGCTGGGGCTTGCCCGGCGCGATGTAGTGCCAGCCCACGCCGCTGTCGTCGGTCCAGGCCAGGATAGCGTTGGACGTGTATTCGGTCCCATTGTCGCTGACGATGGTGTCGGGCCGACGTCCACGCTGGGCGATGATGGCGTCCAGCTCACGCGCCACCCGCCGGCCTGACAGCGAGGTATCGGCCACCAGGGCCAGGCACTCGCGCGTGCAGTTGTCGATCACCGTCAGGATCCGGAACCGGCGGCCGTCGGTCATCTGGTCGGACACGAAGTCCAGGCTCCAGCGCTGGTTGGGCGTCAGCGGGACCTCCAGGGGCCGCCGCGTGCCGACCGCCCGTTTGCGTCCGCCGCGCCGGCGCACGGTGAGCTTCTCCTCGCGATAAAGCCGCTGGACCCGCTTCTTGTTGACCGCGTGCCCCTCGCGCCGCAGCAGCACGTGCAGCCGGCGATAGCCGAACCGGCGGCGCTCCTGGGCCAGGGCCTTGAGCCGCTCGCGCAGGACACCGTCGTCGGGCCGCGTGGCTTGGTAGCGCACGCTGCTGCGATCCACGCCCAGGACCCGGCACGCCCGCCGCTCGCTCATCTCGTAGGCCGACCGCAGATAGGCTGCGGCCTCCCGATGCGCGGCGGGCGTCACCACTTTTTTCCCAGCAGATCCTTCAGCGCGACATTGTCGAGCATCGCGTCGGCCAGCATCCGCTTGAGCTTGGCGTTCTCGTCTTCAAGCGCCTTTAGCCGCCGCGCCTCCGACACGTCCAGCCCGCCGTACTTGGCCTTCCACTTGTAGAAGGTCGGCGAGCTGAGCCCGTGCTTGCGGCACAGGTCCGCCACCGGGACGCCCGCCTCCTGCTCACGCAGGATCCCTATGATCTGTTCTTCCGTGAACCGTGATCGCTTCATTCGTCCGTCCCTTTCCTGGGGCGGACTCTAGTTATTCCTGGAGGAGTTTCAGGGGGTCACGTCAGATATTCTGAGGCGCCGTGGCTGGAATGCCAGCGCCGTGGTCGAGCGCGACGAAGGTAGCCGTGCGATTCATCAACAACCCCGCGACCCACCAGCGTTCAGCAGGGTTGGGCTCATCGTGCCCAGCCCCGTAGGCCCATGATAGCACATTGTCGGCCGCTTCATTGAGCGCTGCATGAACCCGGTCAGCAAGTTTCATATCCGCAAACAACCCCTCCGCCAGCTTCGCGACCTGGAATGTCCGCGCGCCAGGAGAAGGGTCACCTCTCATTCCAGAGGTCACCTTCATCACCTGAGGCGCGATAACCTCAAGCTTGATCTCGTCGAAACGGTCATCAACGGCGACACCGAAGGCGGCCAGCGCAAAGCGGGCTGCGCCGTTGCGCGGCATCCGGACATCGATCTGAAGTTCGTGCTCCAACCGGCACCGCTGCATCGACGCGGCCAGCATGACACACGCGGCCACATCGATGTGGTTAGTATTGTATAGGTCTAACAAGACCGGCTGCGTATCAGCCCGCGCGAACACCTCAAAAGCGCTAAGAGCCTCGAGCAACCCGGCCAAATCGCGCTCACTGATCGCTAGGCGCGCCGGTCCCTTGAAAAAGCGATGGGCAGGAAACCGCAGGCGAAGCGCCGCATCCTCCTTTGCCCTTCCGCGTTCGCGGCGCGCTCTTCTTTTACTCGTCGCCACCGCGGATCAGCGCCATCATTCAGTTTCGCCGAACGTCTAGCGACTGACGCGCGCTGAATCCATACCAATAGATTTGGGATTTCGCCTCATGCCCTGATGCGCGACGTGATGGCGAATGGCCGCATTGTTCCACTTTTGTTCCAATCCGGTTCCGCAGTCAAGATCTGTCTGAGTTCGACCCTGGAATGCCGCTGGGAACCGGTGCCGGCGCTCATTCGTAGACTTGGTCGTACTGCTCTATGATCACTTTCCCCAAGCCCTGAGCGAGTTGACGCGTACGCTCGGCGCGCGCGGGGTCGGCTTCACGCTTCAAACCCTCGACGTCCAATGTCGCCTCAAGCGTTAGGTCGATCAGCGGCGCCTGGACATTGAACTGCGGGCGCAGGCGGTGCAGCAGCGCCAGCCTGTGCGTCAGCGCGTCAATGTCCGCTTGTAGGATTTCGAGCGATGCCTGCGCATCCTTGTCCTTTCCCGGTCGTCGCCAGACCTTCGGGGCCTCGCGTCCGATCCGCTCCAGGATCGTAAGGCAGTCCTGGACGCGCTTGAAAAACTCATCCCGGCGCTGGCGACGGACGCTGAAGTAATGGACGACGAAGAACCCGGTCAGAGCAATCGCCGCGCCGCTACCGCTGATGATGGGGCCTAGGCGATCGGGCGGCGGGGGTTTTCTCGTGCTGAGTTCGTCAAGCCGGCCTTGCTGGACAGCGAGTTTGGTGCGGAGCGACTCGGTTTCCGCATCGAGCTTGCTGAGGCGAGCGCCTTCAGTTTCCGGCTGGCTCGCGGGCGTCGTGACCGGTTTGCTGCCCTCCTGTCGCGACGCCGCAGACGTTTTGAGAGTCTGGCTCGTCATGGCCGGTAGTTCTTCATTGCCTGCATCATGCAGCGGCGCGCCATTTCGGCGACAAAGGGATCCTCGGACGAGACGATCGTGATCCGCGCGATCAGCGCCTGCGCATCTTCGCCTTGCCTAATAGCCTCGCGGACCAGACCGCCAAATGCCTCGTCCAAGAACGAAGCCGGGAATGCGAGCATCCCGTCCATATTCAAAACGACATCAGCACCACCGGCCAAGGCAGGTTCGGCGATCTCCTCGCGGAACTCTTGGCCGCTAGAGGGGCCGTCCGAACGGTATCGGCCAGCTGCAAACCGGCCAAACTTGTCAGCTACATTGACGACAACGGGCTTACCCAAAGCCGCCCCCCATGTCGCTGTCGAGGGGCACGGAGAACGAAACTGTCGTGCCAACGCCGCTGCTGGCTTTGCTGACCCGCCCCATCGGCGAGTCGGCGCTGAACGACACGAGAAAGCCGGAGCTTTGGATATCGAACGTACAGCCCCGGCGCCGTTGAACAACGCCGACCATTCCCGAAAGGCCCCTGCCGCGCCATGGCCCGTCATGGGGCGCGTCTTCAGTACATGCAGCTAACCGGATCAGGTCTGCCGGGCTGCCTTCCGGAAGCCAAGGGACGCGACGGACAGAATTCGCGATGCCGACTCCCTGGTCGCGGACGGTAAAAACGGCGAGTTTCTGATCGGCATCGACCCGAACGGTCGCTTCCCACCCAAGCCACGCCGAACGATCGGCGGAGTTGGGATATGCGTGATGCCGAACGTTTGAGACCGCCTCGCAAAAGAAGACGTACACATCGCGCGTCACGCTCTCGCTAGGCTGCATACCTTGAGCTAGGTTCCATAGCGCCGCCGGGTCGATCGGATTGTCGATGCCACCGCAAAGCGTGTGCTGCCGGCATTCAGTATCGGGAAGTGCCTTGGCGATCGCGGCTCGCATGCGTTGACTTTGCCCTCACCGCTAGCTGTTCAATTTGGCGGGTCAACTATCGGTGTATGATGAAGCTCACCGTCAGTCCACTTAGGGTGCTAGCTCGGCGCGTGTCTGGCGCGCAATTCGCCCGTCGCGCGACCATGGGCGGGAGGTCGTGCATGCCGCACCATTCAGGCAACCCAAAGGCCTGCAACGGGTCGATCTCGCCTCTGCGCTTGGCGGCTGAATGTCGCCTTTCTGGCGGCATTCCAACGGCAGCTCTTGACTCATCTGGGAAGTCCGAAATGGCTGCTTTCAGGGTATCCCGTACCCCTTTCAAATCGCGTCCGGCGCGGCGAAGTGGTGGGCGACATTGACGACCTGGGGGTGGGACGAAGGAAGGTCGTTCGCCCAAGCCTAGGGCCTGCGTCGCGCGGCCCAGACCAAGCCAGCGATCGCGGTGACCAGTGTAGCAAAGGCGGTGATGTGTTCTGGCGTCATGCATGGATCCTTCAGGTAGGGCCTTTTGCTTGAAGGATTTTGCGACCGGGCGCAGGTCACGACCGTTTGCATGTCCCCCTATTCCTGGGTCATGCCCAACCGCACAAGATCGCGGCGGGGGCGATATTCCTTGCTGTCGCCGCGCCGCTCGAACAGCTCCCGGATGTGCCGCGTGATCCACTTGTCGTCCGAGGTGAAGGACCAGCTGGGGTCTTTTCTGATTTCCTCCTCGACCATACGCGCGCACTTCGACAGCGAGATTTGCTGATCCTGTACGATTATGCCCCTGGCGATCACCCGAAGTTTCTCGGTTTCTGCGCGGCTCTTTTGCCGTTTACCTGCTTTGAACCGGGCGTTCTTTTCATCTGCCTGGAGGCCTCGGAGCGCTGGAGCCAGCAGCCGGTCCTCGGCCTCAGCCCTGGCCATCAGGTAGCCGAACGCGACATAGGGTTCGTGATCGTAGGTCTTCCCGCCTTCGAGCAGCGCCAGAATCGCGCGGCGATAAGTCTGAGAAAGGTTGGGTGAAAACTTGGGCCAAGCTTCTAATGGCTCATCGACCAGCTCATCCAGATTGTCGATCCCCGCGCGCGCACCGAGGCGAGCAAGGAGGGTGTGGTAGGCGGACCGGTAGTCGTCCAGGAAGAGATAGGCGTCCGTGGCCTCCTCGCTGAGCAGCACGAGGGGCCGCGAGACGGGCTCTACGCGCTTGTCGGGATGGACGACGACGAGGTGAGCTTGCTTGCCCTTGTGCGCATCGTCGTCGCCGAACTGGGCGTAAGGCGTCTTCAGTTGAGCTGTGCGGACCAGGCTGATCATGATGACGCTTCCCGCCGCGACGTCGATGACCTCGATGCGCTCAGCCATGAAGGCGCGCACCGGGGGCGGCGTCCACGGGAAAATCAGCTCGGGTCCGTAGAGCGATTGCCGTTCTCCGTAGGCTCCGAGGGTGTGCAAGGGTTTCCAGATCTCCTTGTCTACGTCGCAGGAGAGATCGATGTACACACCGTCGACGAGGACTGGTTCCGGGCTGCGCCACGCGTCCGCCAGCTTGAATACCCGATTGATACGAGCCCGGTCTTCCAGCGTCAGCTTGAAGGTTTCGGTCTCGTCACCCACCGCTGGGGAATGCCGCTGCATTCGGGAGGCTCCTATCCGGCTGGATCCGCGATGGCTTTGGTGCGGGCGCGCCCGAAATCGCCCTTGCAAAGCGTGACTCCGTTGTGCCCGCAATCGATGCTGAAGATGATCTCGTAGACCAAGTCTCGATCTTCGTGGAGTTCGCGAGCAACCTCGGCGCTGAGAAAGACGCGGATCGTGTCGTCGGGCAGTTTGGCCAGCTCGGCGTTGAGGTGGGCTTCGATCCGGGCAACGGCGCGATCGTAGTTTCGAGCTTTGTCCAATTTTCGCGGATCCCGCCCGCTATAGGTCTGGCGAGGAATGCGGATGGGATAGGTCGTCATGTCGTCGGCTCCCGTGTCGCCATAGAGGTTCTGCATATCGTCGGGACGCAGGTCGCCCTGGTAGAGGACGAGGTTATCGCGAAAGCAGAAGTGCGCGACCACATGGACGTAGCCGGGACTACGACACAGCGTCTCCAGGTCCTGAAAAACCGCCTGTTCATTGCGTGGCTTCGTCATCGTCTACCCCAAACCTAAACTTGGCTTATCTTGGGAAGCTGATGCGACAGGAGCGGTCGCTTCCGCTGCCTTGCCCAGACCGGCGACGAGACGCCTAGGGGCCTTCGCTGGCGACTGCCGCCACCGGCGAAGGATCGAAAGCTGAGCGAGCGCTAGCGATCCAAAGGCTCAAGCCGAGCATCTCAGTAATATCGACGGCTTCGGAATCGTCTTGTCGGTCGTCCATAGAAACCCCACCTACCCAGGGCGCTTCGTCACGCCGGCACGACGATCGGCGGCTTGATGGCGAGCCGGTTTCGGACCTGGGTATAGATTTCGGCCACACCAGCCATCTTCAAGGTGACCACCACGGCATAGGGAGTCGGGTCGATTACGTCGTCGATCTGACGTTGAACAACAATGTCGAAGGTGGCGTCCTCGCCGAAGACGGCTGCCCTGTCGCCTTCCCAACGTCGGTGAACAACCGTGCCGTTGTGGATCTGATTGTAGTCAGGCTGACGCCCGCCGGCTGTCACCGCCAGCGCCGCCGCCGAGTCTGCAGGCTCGATCATCTTGATCTGGACGCCACGATATTTCGGCGCGCCGATGCGTGGCGGCGCCAGCCAGGCGACGGTCACCGCCACCTCATGAGGCGCGGCCTTGCCGACCATGGCGACCGGCAGCGGCACGCGCACAGTGTGGGCTTGATCAGAATTGAGCCGGCCTACGCTCCAAAGGGTCGCGCGATCGTCTGTACAGTCCAGGATCACCTCGCCGTCGATCGCGCCAAAGCCGAGGAAGCGGCGGACATTGTCCTTTTGTTGAACGCTGAGCCGGCCGTTGGCCGGCCCCAAGGTCTGGACGATGAGATCCCGGGCCTCGGTCCATTTGGCCGAATGCACCAGCAGAGCCTTGAGCAGGACAGCGCGATGGGCTGAGGGAATATCTAGGAAGTCTTCGTAGACCGCCTCGAGCGCCTCGTGGGCGCGACAGGCCAGACCCGTCACCTGAGCCGCCGCGACGCTGGTGCCGATCGACCGCGCCTGTGTCGCCATGGGATTGGTCGCAGACGGCGGTGCAGCGACGAGAATGCCGCCAAAGGTGCCGGCGTTCTTCCCCATTGGACGCAGGGCGTGACCCGCCCCCGCAGGCAGCAATCTGACGTGATGGCGCCCACCGGGCGCTAGGATATCCGGCTTGACCGCCCCACCCTGACCAGGACCAAGGGCGCTGGAGACGGTGCATAACCCCGTCTCGCTCCAGACATCGAAGGTGGACGCCGGCAGCGGCCCGACCGGCGCATTATCGCGATGCAGCGCGCCGACCGTGATGGCGTTCATCGACTCGGCCGGAGCCAGGACCCGGCGATAGGCCATGGCCGAGCCGCTGGCTTTCAAGGCCAGCTTGGCGCGCTCGAGCGGCGCCAAATCCTCGAAGGCGATCGTGTTGACCTCATCGTTGATCAGGTCGCCACCATGGTTGCCGGCGCTGATCACAAAAAGGACACCGTAGGCGTGGGATAGGTAGTCGACGACGCGGGCCCAGCCCGACATCTTTCCGGCGAACGGCTTATTGCGATCCCCAAGCGAGGCGTTGACGATGATCACACCCGGCGCGGTGGGATCAGGTCCGGCCTTCATCCGAACGATCGCTTCGTGAAATAGGTCGGCGGGCAGGCGGTCTGGGAAGCGCTCGTCGTCGTCGATCTGCGGCGGGGCGAACATTACATTAACGAAATGGACGCGTCGGGTCAGCGGCGGTGGCTGCGGGGCGAAAAGATCGCCATGCAAAACGGCCGAGGCCATGGCCGTGCCGTGCAGGCGTGGCCCAACGGCTCGAGCTTCCAGGCCGAAGGGATCTTCGATTGATAGACGCCCGACCAGTTGAGGGTGCAACGCCATTGGTACGGCGTCAAAGATCGCCGCGATCGGCACGCCATCAGGCAGAGGGGCTTCGCCGGCGACGGCCCCACCGTCCTGCGCCTCGAAGGTGGTCAGATGGACGGCGCTTTGCGGCCGGATGTGCATGACCGCCTCAGAGGCGACAATGCCCTCATAACCTCGCGCCAGGATTGCCTGGATTTCCGCGATCGGCACATCGGCTAGCATGGCATGGTAACGCGCGCCGTCGATCCGGGTAGAGGCGATGACGGTGCCGCCGCGCGCGGCTACCGCGGCGGTCGCTTGAGCCTGCACGCCGTGGGCTTCGGCGCGGTAAACCAGCTCCAACTCGATCCTTACCAAACCGCGGGCGTCGGCGCGCTGCTCTGCCAGCACCGCGCGGTCCTCCAGTGTCAGCCGGTCCTGCGGCCCCCAGGCGCGCAGATCCTTCATCTGCAGGAAGAGGTCGCGCCAGGGCGCAAAGCCCTGGGGCAGAGCGCGTCCGGCGGCGTGCTGACGCCATAGGCTGACCATTTGAGTCAACGCCCTGGCGTCGGGGATCATCAGATAGAGCGCTGGATCGCGATCGCCGTCCTGGGCCTCGAGCTCGTCGGCTCCGACAAATTCCAGGCCGGGAACCCGTGTCGCCGCGCGCATGAAACCGCTGACATCAGCCGTCAGATCAAACACCAGCAGACGCTCGGGGGCGATGCCGGCTGGGTCCGCCTTAAGCTGGAGCGCGTCAGCACCGGGTGTCAGGATTTGAGCGAGGCGTTGAAGGCGCTGACCCGCCGGTCTCTGCAGTTGCTCAGCGGTCGGGATCAGCCTTGGGCGCGGAAATCCGACCCTTGTCACCCGCGCGCGGCCGGCTGGGTCGTCGAGCCTCAGGAGCGGGCGGATCGGACGTTTCGCCATGTCCCTCCGGGGTCACTCGGGACCCCCACAACAACAGCTCGTCGCTCAAGACCTGCCGAAGCGACTCACCACCCTGAGCGAGAATATGCCTACGACGCACGTTTTGGCAGAACTCGAACACTTCGGCAAAGCTGATTGAACCCAATTTCTGGGCGACCCTTTCCGCCGAAAGCCCGGTGGGTTCGGGCCAGGCGTCCATGAAGCGGGAGACCAACACTGCCCGGCCGGCGGCATCAGGCCTTGGCATTTCGAGCCGGAGCTGGAAGCGACGCCAAACCGCGCGGTCGAGCAACTCAGCGTGATTGGTGGCGGCGATGGCGACGACATAGCTGGGCAGCTGATCTAGCTGCATCAGCAGGAAGGAGACCACGCGCTTGATCTCGCCAGTCTCATGCACGTCGCCGCGCTCTTTGCCGACGGCGTCGAACTCGTCGAAGAACAGCACGCATGGGGTGGCGCGGGCATATTCGAACAGGCGCGCCATCCTTGCGTTCGTCTCGCCCAGATAGGCGCCGACCAGGGCGTCGTAACGCACGGTCAACAGCGGTAGGGCAGTGGCCTGGGCGATTGCTTCGGCCAGCGAGGTCTTGCCGTTTCCCGGAGGCCCCGACAGTAGGATCCGGTGACGCGGCTGCATGCCCTGAGCCCGCAGCAGGTCGGCGCGCAGCTGCTCCTGGATCAGTTGCTGGCTCAAGCGCTTGGCCGGCAGGGGCAGGATCAGATCACCCAGCTCGATCCGCGCTTCGCTTTCGATCACGAAGTCGCGGCCTCCCGTGTTGCTGCGGCGCAGCTCCGCCGAATTGGTCACCGGCACCGATTGCAGGGCCCGCTCTAGACGGTCCGCCAGCACATGGTGGCTGCGTGACTTCTCTTCGGCGACAATCGCCTCCACGGTGCTTGTCAGCATCGAACGATCGCCCGCCGCGCCGGCCCGGACCAGAGATATCAGCAGATCGCTTCGTGCCATGTCACCAACCTGCGGCCGCGCGCAGAATCTCCTTTGACGCTATCACAGGATCATTGCAGCGAGGAGCGCACTCCGCTCCAGCCGGTTCCCGCGCCGTCTTTAAGTATGTCGAACTCGTAGATGTCCCGCCCAAGGCACCAATGGGGCGGATTGAGTACGCGAAAGGAACAACAGACGCTACCAACGCGACTACAATTGATCGCCATCATGGTCGCGTCTTCCGATGACGAGACATCAAATCTGGCTCACTGTTACGACAGAATCGGACGGGGCTGTTTGGCCGCTGCACCGCGACTACTCGCAGAGGCCTAGCCTTTTCGCCCCAGCGCTGAACGTCCAGTTCCTGGATGGAGGCCAAGTTCCGTTTATGGCGCTACGTCGCGCCTAAACCGACCGTGCTTATCCGTTGGGCGAGCGATCCAGCGTTCTGGAGCGCCCAGGCGCCATCTGAGCTTCTCGCCGATTTCTTTGTCTTTCCTGGAGTTTCCGATCGCCAATTGGCTGTTGAGATCGGCCAAAACGCGGTCTTCTTAGTCGTCCTCGTGAACCACGGGGACCGACATGGACCAGCCCGACACCACCGTTGAACTGACCCGTAGCCAGCGCATGCTGCGCTCGGCGCTGGGGCCGCTGCTGCTGGCGCGCCTTGACGATCCCGGCGTCGCCGAGCTGATGGTCAATCCGGATGGCCGGGTCTGGCTCGACCGGTTCGACGCGGGTCTGGTCGACGCCGAACTGTCGGTAGCCCCGGCCGACGCCGAGCGGATTCTGCGTCTCGTCGCCCATCATGTCGACGCCGAGATTCACGCCGGCCGTCCGCGCCTTTCGGCCGAGTTGCCCGGAACCGGCGAGCGGTTCGAGGGCCTGATGCCGCCGCTGGTCGCCGCGCCGGCCTTCTCGATCCGCAAGCCCGCGCGGCAGATCTTTTCCCTTGATGACTATGTCCACACCGGCGTGATGACCGCCGACCAGGCGGAGGTCCTGGCCGGCGCCGTACGCGAACGCCGCAACATCCTCGTGGCCGGACCGACCTCGAGCGGCAAGACTACCCTGGTCAACGCGCTGCTGGCCAAGGTCTCTGAGAGCGGCGACCGCGTGATCCTGTGTGAGGATCTGCGCGAGTTGCAGTGCGCCGCGCCCAACCTCGTGGCCATGCGCACCGTCGATGGCGTCGTCATGCACCGCGATCTAATCGAATACGGCAAGCAACTGGCGGCCGAGACCAATTCCAAGGTCGCTGAGCCCGGCAAGCTGATCGTGCCGATGGTGGGGCGCTTTATGGAAAGCGATCGCGGCTTCACGCGCGGTCGCAAATCTCGTGGCAACTAAAGCGGGCAGGGCCGGCGGAACGACGCAACAGTTTCTGACCGTCACAACGCTGGTTCGCGACAGCGCTGGCCATGAATCTTCTCCCCCCTTAGACCGCTGGAAGCGGCCGTTGCCGATTCCGCAAGCTTGGGACTCGTGTTGTGTTCAAGACCACCCGCGCCGAGGCGCTCGTGACCGCTCGGCGGCTGCTGCGCGGGTATGCCAGTGCGCCCGACCCACGTCGCCAGATCCAACAGCTCTATAGCGCTTTGATCCATGGCGAAGGTTGGACGGCCAGCCATGAAGCGGAGATCTTGGCGTTTGGAGCTTGGCTCCAGGCCCATCCGAGCCTTGGCGAACTCAAGCCACGATGTGAAGGCCTGCTGACGAAGATCGGCTAGCGAAACGGGAGTTTTCGTCGCCGTTTTCGCTAGGCCAGCACCCGATTTCTGCGGGATTGCGCGCGACATCTCGCCGGTCAACGATCAGGTCTGGCGTAAGGCGAGCTTTGACGATGCGACTCCCCACCGACGAGGAATATGCATGGATCTTGAGCGGCATGACGGCTGCCGAGCGCATGCAGCTTGACGAAGTCGTGGCCGAAATTGTCGCCGCCGAAATTGACGGATCAAACCCCGACGAGCTTGAAGCCTTGGCGCATGTATTTGCGAGGCATGCCTTGTCTTGTGAAATAGAGCTTCGCGCCACAGGCTTTGAGCTGGCGGCGTGCATGTTCGACCATGCGGAACGCCTTCGATCGGCCGCCCTGCCAAACTGACGACATCCGATTGTTCTGCGGCGGGCGTTAAACGCCGCAGATCCGCCCAAGCGTCGGGCCGCAAGAGCTGGATCTTCCGAGGTACAGCCCCGCGCCGGCAACTCGACGCGCGGATGAGCTTCACAGTAGCGCTGCCTGTGGTAGTGTTTGGTAAACGCTGTTACGTGAGGTGGGTGTGGCCCGCATAACCTCTTGGATCGCAGCGCTGGCGATGTCGCTGTCGGTCGGGATCACAGTCCAGGCCGCCGTCCCGGCGCCGGTCGGATCGCAGGGCGTGGCCCTGCATGTGATCAATGTCGATCAAGGCGCCGCGGCGCTGTTCGAAACGCCTTGCGGCACACTTTTGATCGACGCTGGCGGCCGGACGGACGCCGACACCAACCATCTTCTCGACTACCTACAATCCTACTTCGCGGCGCGCCAAAGCCTGGGCGGCCGCTTTGCAGGCGTCTATCTGACCCACCCGCACATCGATCACGACCTTTCCATGCTCAAGGTCGATGCGGTCTATGATTTCGGCGTCTTCGTGGACGACGGGCGCATCGCCGGCGATGGCTCCAAGGCGATCGCCAAGAAGCTCGCCTCGACCTACACCGGCGATCGGGTCAGGCACGTCAACGAGGTCACCTTCAGTCGGCTTACCGCCGCCCAGCGTAAGAAGGGTTTCACCGACAAGGGCATCGACCCGCTGGTCTGCGAAGGGATCAAGCCGAAGGTGACGGCGCTCTCGGGCGGTCGCGACCCACAGGCCGGATGGAGCAAGGACGCCAATGGCAATCCCAACAACCACAGCCTCGTGCTGCGTATCGATTACGGTGTGACGTCCTTCCTGTTCCTGGGAGATCTCCAAGTCGAAGGCCAGCGTGATCTGGTGGCGCGCTACGGCGACACCCCGCTGCTCGACGTGGATGTCCTGTTCTTACCCCACCACGGGGCTGAGAATGGCGCCACGCCGCAATTGCTGAACGCGACTACCCCGAAGGCCGTCGTGATTTCGGCGGGAGATCCCTTGGTGGAGGAAGACTGGACCGCCTGGGACCATGGCCATCCAAGGGTCGCGGTGCTCGATCGTCTTCAGGCTGCCGTGAACACGAGCCGGCCCAGCGTCGGCAAGCTGGGGTTCACCGCCCAGAACACCAAGCCGGTGAGCTACACAGTCACCAAAGCCATCTATTCGACTGGCTGGGATGGCGACATCGTTGTCCATGCCGACGGTGCGGGCGCGCTCACAGTGTCGACCGAGAAGTAGGGCGGCGCTGCGGTTCAGCCCCTCAGGATCTTGAGATCTCTCCTGAGAAGGCGCGCTGGGCCGACCACCATTGCGTTAATGCGGCATTGAACAAAACATGAACTTTTTTATTGCCAAACGCTGAGTGGCGCCGCCAACTATAGCTCGGTTCATCTTACTATCTGGGGCGATTGGCATGGGACTAGAACCGTTTCTCCTGACTGGTGCAGTCCTGGCCGACAAATCGCTGCGTCATGCGCTGCTCAAGCCGTCGGTCACGACCATTGGCAAGTTTGCCGATGCGTGGATCGAACATCTCTTCGCGCCATTACACCCGGCTCGCTTGGGCAACTTTTGGCGACATGCGGCGGAGGCCGAACGACGACTAGGGCAAGAGGGGCTCAGGGATGCGGCCGCGCAGCCGTCATTCGTCGAATGGGCCGAAGGCGTCTCGATGGTCGAGCCGCAAGATGAGGAATTGGCGACCATCTGGCTGGCGGCCTTGGACGAGATGCGTCAAGGCGGTCATGATCGTCTGAAGCTCCTGGATATCGCCAAGAAAATGCGCCCGGACGAAGCCCTGGCTTTCGATCGCCTGATCCGGTCCTGGCACAAGCCTGGGCGAGGCTTTCCTGTTCCTCCGGCGCCGCTGTGGCGATGGCTCCTCGACAGTTTTCGGCCCTCGAGCCAGCAACGAGAGAACCTCCAAGCGCAACGCTATCTGGCGCGCTTCGTGGCGTTAGGCCTAGCCCAATCGCAGGGCGTGCGCCTTCGCGCCAGCGGCGGTTTGAAGTTGTCGGCCACTGCGGCGTTGGTGCTTGTCGGAGCTTGGGGATGGAGCTTCGTTGTTGGGGCGGGCGCCGGCACGCTTGAAATGCAGGCGATGCGTATGGCGATTGGCTGGGGCGCCTTCGCACTCGGGTTTGCCGCCGCTCTTTCGCTGGCCCGTAAGCTGATCAATCCGCCCGAACTGAGCCCGGAGGGCGAGGCGCTGGCTTGGAAAATACTCGATCTGCGGCCGACCGTCGGAAACCCGACCCGAACGTCGGCGGCCCGAAAGCCCAGGCGCTCCGGCAAAACGAAGGACGACAAACGCCCTTAGGGAGCGGCGTATTCGCCGCTCATCACTGCACCAACAGCCGCATTGATGTCCTTTTGCAGTAAGCCGACCAAGAAGGCGGTCATGCGCTCAGCGGCCGGTTTGACGATGGCGCCGCCGACATCGACAACTTGGTCGGCGAACGCCTCGCCCGCTTTGCCCGCCACCTTCTCTCCCAGCTTACTCAAAACACCGGTCGCCAGAGCCTTGAAGCTCTTGTCTGGTAGTTGCTTGTCCTTGACCAAGCGGGCCTTCACCGCAGCTTTGGTGTCCGCGTCGATCAGATCATCAAGGAAATCGACGAACGCCTCGACCGGTAGCCTGACCAGCTCACGCGAGAACGAGGCGTCGGCGAACACGCCTCGGCGCTTGAGCCGGGCGATGATGTCTTCTCGAACCAAAGGGCTCTCCACCCCGAAGGTCAGCAGTGTTCCGTCCTTGGCGAACCGAACTGCGCTCAGCGCTGCAATCAGTTTGATCTTGAGCGCGGCTTCGTCGCCGGCGGTACGCAATTGCCAGTTCATGACGAGGTTACGGGCCTTGGAAGGCGGCACGTTGAATGTCCTGGCCAGGTCGTAGATCGGGCCTTCTGGATCGATGGCTCCGGCGACGACCAGCGCCTCGAAGACCAGCAAGTCGATCTCGGTCTTTGAGCGCGCGCCAAAGGCGGGCGCTAGATATCCGCTCAAGAACCGTTCCGCGAACAGCTTGGATTTTGCCGGGTCGGCCAGGGCGCCGTGAACGTCATAGGCCATTCAATGAAGTCCTCACCATTGGGTCACCGGTAGGGCGTGGGGGCAGGAGGATAGATGGCCCAGCGGCGGGGCCGCACCGTCCCAGGTGGCAGCCGCGCCCGCCAAATGGGTTGTCGTGTGCGTGGCCGTCGCCAGGACATCGGCGGTGGCCACCGCCATGGCAGCTGTCGAAGGTGTCCATACGCCGTGATCCCATGACTTTGCCGCGTGGGCCTGGACAGCGGCGCTGGTGGGATGACGCGTGGGCGGTTTCTTCGGGCCATGGGCGTTGTCTGGACCGAACGAGTAGAGAAGGCGCGCATAACCGCTGGCGGGACGTGGATAGGGCGTGCTCGAAGCGCCCATATCGGCGCCGTGGTGTGGTGCGACCAGGCCCACAATGTGCCTTGGCGTGGGATGGGGAAGATAGTTGTAGGCGGCGTCGCCGGTCAGGATCCAGGAAGGGGGCGTATCGAACGCGTGGTTGGTGACCACAAGGGCAAGGCCACTGCCGTTCCGTCCAGGACCCGTGCAAACGCGTAGGTCGTAGCTTTGCGTCCCGACGGTCCACTGGATCGGGGGCAAGGTGGAATCCACGACCAGCACCGAGCCGCCGGCCTTGAGGATATCGTTCGCCAGCAGGGTGTGGCTCGTGGAAATCTTCTGGCGGGGAACGATCCAGGTGCTGGCGTGCAGCGCCGTTTGCCTATGTGCGCCCGCCCAGTGATCGGTGTCCCAGTGGGAAAGGATGACCGGTGGCTTCTCGCAAGTGCAGAAGTCCACCCGCGCCGGTGCGGTCGGCGCATTGCGACCTGAGCCGCATCCGACGTCGAAATAGTAGATCGGAAAGCCGCACTGGCAGACCAGGGCCGAAGCCGAACCTTGACCGATGTCAAAGCAAACCAGGCTTTCCACTTGGCACGCGGGCCGCAAGGCGTATTCCAATGCCTCCAGATCGGCTGTGGGCCAATCCTTCATATCGAATAGGGCGTCCAAAGCGGCCGATGGCGCGGAGCGCTTCGGCGTCAGGTGCAAGAAAGCCCGGGTCGGCGGCGCGAATAAGCCGCCATAGACCAGGGCGGGAACGTCGGTTTCTTCGTCGGTCAAGCTGAGCGTGACCCAGGGCTCTTCGGTTCGCGGCGTAGCCTCGAACCATCGATGGTCGCGGGCGAGAGAGAATTCGATCCGATAGACTGGAACCTCGTCGTAAGGGTCAGGCCCGTCGAAGCCGTCGCCGCCGCCACCAAAGTGACGTTTCCATCGAGTTCGAGTGCGCTCGACGAGGGTTGGATCGCTTAGGTCGAAAGGGCTGTCGGCTTCAAAGCCCTTCCAGTCTGCGTCGATGGCGTCGAACACGAATGTCAGGTCGTCTTCACCGTCCTGAACGATCGGCTCCAAATCATCCAAACGAGCATAGGCGCGGCTCGGATAGCCGCGACGCCATTCCTCCAGATCGAAGAACCGATTCATCCGCCGAACCCCAAGTTATGCAAGCGCTACTATAGGTCGCGTTACGCTTCCATCCAACCGTATGGAGCGATGCCTCCGATGAGGGCGCAAGACAGAAGCGATGGGCTACCAGCTGAGGCCGGCATCGGCTCGCGCCGCCGAGCGTCGGGTGGAGGCGTTCCTGACCGACGGCAGCGCGAGGGTGGATTTGCGAACGCTGTTCGGCCAAGCTTGGAGCATGGTCAAGCCGTCTCGCCCCGTTCTTGTGTTAATGGTCGCCGTGGCGATCGCTGGCTATTTCCTCGGCGGAGCCACTGCCAAGGACAACAGCCTGTTGGGCTCGACGGTGGCGGCTTGGGCCCAGGCCATCTTCGCCGCCGCCGCGGTCTTCGCCGCGGCCTGGCTCCAGGAACGCTTCATCACGCGGCAGGCCCAGGATTCCAAAAGGCGGATCTACGAAAACGCCGCCTCCAGCGCGCGATGGGTCCTACAATCCTTCCAAGCGGTCCAGCGCGCCGTCGAGGGCAAGAGCCTCAGCCTCAAGAATTTCGTGGCGCTGGAAGAGCAGGGGCCTTTGACGCTGTCGATGAAGGTGCTGAGCGAGCTGAAGGTGTCGGAGTTAGACGATCCGACCCTGGCGGCGGCGGTCTTCAACCTACAAAGCGTGATGATCGTTGTGGCCGAGCGACGCGCGACCCAGTTCGAGATGGCCAATATGACATCGAGCCCGATCGTCACTGAGGGCTGGTTTACCCAGAACGCCGTCGATGTCTTCAACAAGGCCGCGTCGGTTGAACGGCGGGTAGCCGAGCTTAATGGCAGGGCGCCGGCGCAGTTGCAGTAACTCGCGCGCTCCGCGCTGTGCGACGACCGAAACTGACGTCGAGCGCCATGATCGTGTTGAGGCGACTCGGTTGAGGGTGGATCAGCTTAGGTTGCTGTTTCGAGGGGCGACACGCATGAGGCGCTCAGCTTCCTTTCGGATGCCGCAGGGGTAGGAATGTCAGGAATAGGTCCCGTGCGCGCCAGCCGGGAAGGCGACCAGTTCCATTATCTTTGGGCCGCCAGGCAATGCCTCCTGCTGCTTCCGGGCCAAAGCGACCTGGTCGCCGTTACGATCGAGGGGCCCTCGACAGAAGAGGCGCCAGAGGCGCCTGTCGAGGATGGCGAGGAAATCATCGACGCTGGCCTCTATTTCGGGGCCGAGAGTGTTCAGGAAGCGTCCGCCATCCAGTACGTTCAGCTCAAGCACTCGACGCTCCAAACCGATGTGCCCTGGACGGCCAGCGGTTTGGCCAAGACGATCGCGGGCTTTGCGGGTCGCTACGCCAAGATGGTCGCCGCGACCTCGGCGCAGCATGTCGCCGATCGTTTCCGTTTCAGCTTCGTCACCAACCGTCCGATCAGCGCGAGCCTCGCCCTGGTCTTGGCGGAGTTGGCGAACGGCACGGCGCCGGGCGACATGGCGCTCGGGGAGCAGATCTTCGGCTACACGGGGATATCGCGCGCCGACGCCCTAGAGTTTTTTCGGCTCTTCGCGGTGGAGAGCGCGATTGATGGGCTTTGGGCGCAGCGCAACTTGTTGGCGGAGGATTTGAAGGCCTACCTCCGGACGCAGACTGGGACGCGCCTGTTCAGCTCAAGGAACTGGTCACCCAGAAGGCCCTATCGACGGCGGCCAAGGATCCGGCGATCCGTCGCCATGACGTCCTGCGCGCCCTGAAGGTCGATGAAGCCGATCTCCTTCCGGCCCCCAATCTGGTCAAAGGTGGGCTCGAGGCGTTTCCGCGCGAACAAGAAGACGACATCCGCCGACAGATCCGGGAGTCTTCCACGCCCATCCTGATCCATGCGGACGGCGGTGTGGGTAAATCCATTCTGGCCGCCCGGCTGGCCGCGACGATGCCTGCCGGCTCGCTGGCAATTCACTACGACTGCTTCGGCGATGGCCTCTATCGCAGCGCCCACAACTTCCGACACCGACCGCGAGACGCCTTTACCCAGATCGCCAACGAGTTGGCCGGTCGAGGGCTTTGCCACCCCCTGATCCCGTCGGTGCACGCCGACATCAAGGCCTATCTGCGCGCCTTCACCCATCGCCTGACCCAGGCCGTGACGGTGTTGGTCGCAGCTGACCCGACAGCGGTGCTCTGCGTCATCATCGATGCGGCCGACAACGCCGAAATGGCCGCGCTGGCCGACGGGGAGGCGTCCAGCTTCGCGCGTCACCTGATGCACGCGCCGATGCCGGCTGGAGTGCGCCTAGTGTTCACCAGCCGCAGTCACCGCCGCGACAAGCTCCAGGCGCCCATCGACGCCGTTCAGATCCTGCTGGCGCCGTTCACGCCGACGGAAACGGGTCGGCACCTTCGCCGCGAATATCCCGACGCCAGCGACGCCGAGGTCGGCGAGTTCGCCTATCTGAGCAATCACAACCCCCGCGTCCAGGCCCTGGCCATGGACGCCAAGGCGCCCCTGCGCCAGATGCTGCAGAACCTGGGACCCAATCCCACGACGATTGAACGGGCGATCGGCGATCTCCTCGGATCGGCTATCGCCCGTCTGAAGGCCAGTTCGCACAGCATCGACGCCAACCAGATCGACGACATCTGTCGAGGTCTGGCGGTGCTGCGTCCCCTCGTGCCGATCGACGTACTGGCGCGCTTGACGGGGGTGGACGCAGGAGCGATCCGCACGTTCGCCTACGACTTGGGGCGGCCGCTTTCAGTTCGGGGCGGCTCGCTTCATTTCCTCGACGAGCCGGCCGAGACCTGGTTTCGCGAAACCTACGCGCCTGATGCGGCCAGCCTGTCCGTGTTCTTGGACCGCCTTCGGCCCTTGGCCGTCGAGAACGCCTATGTCGCTGGCGTCGTGCCGCACCTGATGCTGGAGGCGGGACGCCGTCAGGAACTGGTGGACCTGGCCCTGTCCGCCGACGACTTGCCGACCGCCAATCCGCTCGAGCGGCGCGACATCGAACTGCGTCGCCTGATCTTCGCGCTCAAGGCTTGCCTGCGCCACAAGACCTACGCCGACGCCGCCAAGTTGGCGCTGAAGGCTGCGGGAGAAACCGCCGGCGAAGATCGCCAGGAGGATCTGCTCCAGTCCAACATCCATCTGGCCGGGGCCTTGCTTGAGCCGGACCGCGTGCTGGACCTGGTGTCGAGGCGCACCTTCGGATCGGACTGGATGGGATCCCACCACGCCTACGACGCGGCGATCTTGTCAGGCCGGGAGGATCTGGCTGCCGAAGGCCGCAGCCGACTGCGCATGGCCACGGAATGGTTCATGGCCTGGGCGCGCAAGGAGCGTCAGGAAGATGACTGGAGTCGCGAAGAGACCGTTTCCGACGAAGATCGCGCCGCCATTGCCCTGGCCGAGCTGCGCTTGCGCGGCGCCAAGCGCGCCACGAAATTCCTGCGGGGATGGCGCGACCGCTCCCTATCGTTCACCGCAGGCCGACTCCTGGCGGATCAACTCGTCGATCTTGGCGAGTACCAACGCCTCGATGAACTAGCGGTCGCGGCGCGCAACGACGTCTGGCTCTTGCTGGCGTTGTCCCGGGCGGCGCGCGCCGCTGGCCGCAGCCTTCCAACCCCCGTCTTGGCGCGATTGATGCGCTTGTTGTCGTTCGAACGGCTCAAGCTGGGCGAATTTAGCGGCTGGGACAATCGATGGGACATGCTCGGCGCGGTTAGCGATGCGGTCGAACTGGCGATCGTGGATCTTCCGCCGGACAATGAGCGGTGGGCTAAACTCCTGCGGCGCTATCTGCCGGAGACACCGCCTACCGACCTGACCAGCCGGTACGGCGTCAATCGCCCCGCGATCCTGCGCCCCTACGTCCTGGAAGCCACGCTGCGCGATGTGGACCTGCAATTGGTCGATGTCGCCCCAGCCAGTATCCGCAAGGAGATCGAGGATAAGGGCCGTTCATACGGACGCAGTGGTGACGCCGATATCTTCACTCAGGAAGCCAGCGGCCTACTGCCATGGCTGAAACTGTTGGCGTCCGTCCGGTGCGGCCGGTCGCCGGCGGATCTTCCGGCCGCGATCGCTGAAGCGCTCAAGCTGAGCGAGGCGGCGATCAGACAGGGCTATCGGGAAACCCACGGTCTTCGAAATGCGATCGCCTCGATCTGGGCGAATCTTCTGGCAGACGCGCGGGCCACTGATCCCGTCTACATCGACCCCTTTATCGCGTGGAAGTCCAAGGGCGGTGAATATCTTCAGCTCGACACCCTGACGGGGATTTGCCGCCGGATGAGCCGCACCCCCGGCCTGGAAAACCTTGCCATCGACTTCGCCGCCGAAGCTGGCGCGATCCTGGAAGGCAGCCGTGAGCAGGCCGAGACGCGCACCGAGGCGTTCATGAAGCTCGCGCGCGCCGTCTATGTCGCTAGTCGCGCCGAGGCGGGGGCGTATTTCGATCGGGGTGTCACGATCGCCGATCGGGTCGGTGAGGAGAATGTCGAGCGCTGGACAGCGCTCCTGCATCTTGCTCACGCCGCCGCCGAGCCCGGACATCCCCGATCCAAAACGGCCTATCGGCTCTCGCGGGCGGCGGCGCTGGTCTATGAATACGTGGCCCGGGACAAGTATTTCGACTGGGACACCACCGTCGCGGCGCTGGCGAAGCTCTGCCCCAACTCGGTGCTGGCGATCCTGAGCCGCTGGCGCGACCGGCAATTTGGCGACAAGGGGCGGGTGCTCGAAGAAGCGATCGGGCGGCTCGTGGCCGATGGCCAACTGCCGCCACTCGCCCCAATCGTCCTGTCGGGCATGGAGATCGCGTGGAACCGTCCCAAGATCCTGCAGGGGTTCCTCGCCAGTGGTGAACAATCGTGGCGCCGGCGCAGCGGCGCCGAGCTCGCCTATCGCTACATGCGGACCTTCCCCTACGATGCCGAGCGGTGGACGGAGTTGGCCAAGACGGCGTCGGAGGAGGGGTTCGACTTTCCCGATGTCGAGCGGCTGGTGGCTTTCAGGACGGCGGCCAGCCGCGCCGCGCCGGAGAAGGCCGACACCTATCAACCTCGGGAGCGACGCACCCCCGACTGGAGCACCTTCTTCAACGGTGTGGATCTCACCGACTCAAACGCCCTTCTGGCCGCCTATAAACGCCTGCGCACCTACGATGCGCCCTATGAACTGGACGAGTTCTACAAGCAGACGGTCGCTCGGCTTTCGCCTGGCGCAGAATCTGCGTGGATCCGGGCGCTGGGCGAATGGCCCGATCTGGACTTCTATGATCTTGAGCGGGTCTTGCAGTTCGTATCGTCGGCCTGGTGGAAGCGGCCGGCGTTCAGGAGCGCGGCGAAGGATGTCGCACTCGCGCTTTGTCGGCGCGAGCCCGGAAAAATCTACTTTAGTGGCTTCAACCGGTCTCGACGGTTTGCGACACTTTTCGAGGAAGGGGTGCTCACCCGCGCGGACGCGGTGGAAGCCTGCCTGGCCGGCTACGCCGAACAGGTGGAAATCTTCGGCTCAAGCGGGCTTTTCCAGCTGGTCGAGCCGCTTTCCCTTCAACTCGCGCCTGCCGAAGCCGACGAAGCCTTGGAATTTGGCCTGGATCTCCTTGAACCGACGCTCACGGTCGAGGACGGCGACGGGGAATGGCGTACGGAGCTAGCTCCGGCGGGCGGGGTGATTGAAGCCTTGGCCGGCTACGTTTGGGCGGGGTTAGCGTCTCCGATTGCCGCCGAACGATGGGAATTCGCCCATGTCGTCCGCGCCGCGATCGAGCTTGACTGGAGCGAATTTTCCGCGGCGCTCGCCAGTCTCGCGACGCAGGGGGAAGGGCGCGCGTTTGTCGACCAGGGCCTTCAATTCTATGCCTGGCATGCTCGCCAATGGCTGGCGATCGGGCTTGCCAGGGGCGGTCGCGACAAGCCTGAAGGCCTGGCGCCCTTCGTCCCGTGGCTGACGGCCCAGCTTTCGACCCATCACGTCATTGTTCGGGCCTTCGCCGCTGACGCGCTGACATCCTGGGCGAAGACACCAGAAGGGCGCCTAGGCACCAGTACGGATCTGGAAGCCGTGAACCGGTCCCCGTTTCCCACCCAGACTTACAAAGGTTGGCGCGAGCTGGACGTCGACGATCGCGGGGACGATGCGGATGAGGAGGCCGACGGCGACGATCGCTACTATTTCGGCATCGACATCGGTCCGTACTGGCTAAAGCCGATGGGCCGGATCTTTGGCGTCAGCGAGCGCGGGGCTGAGCGGCGGGCGTTGAACGCGATCCGCGATATCATGAGTTGGAAGACCCGCGGTGGCTGGCGCGAAGACGCACGCCATAGCCGCAGCGTGTTCAGGGACGAAGAGACAAGCCATTCCCACGGATCTTTCCCCAAGGTCGACGATCTGACCGCCTATCATGGCTACCATGCGATGATGTTTTCGGCGGGCCAACTGCTCCAGGAGCGGCCCGTCGGTCACGATGAGCACGCCAGTAAGGACGACTTCGAAGATTGGCTAGCGGACCATCTCCTGACCCGTCCGGACGGACGGTGGTTGTCGGATCGTGTCGATCCGGCCCTGATCGAAGGTGTTGACCCACAAACCAATCGGGACACGTGGCCCTGGGAGGTGAATACCGCGCATCTGGACCGGCAACTCCGCACGCATGAGGGCGACCTGGTGCTTTGGGGGCACTGGTCGAACGGTCACGACGACAAGCGCGAAACGATCGATGTCCAAAGCGCCCTGGTATCGGAACCGGCGGCGCTGGCGCTCTTGGCGGCGTTGCAGACCGCCCCGGATCCAGGGCGCTTCAGACTGCCGGACGCGGAGCCTGATGAGGCGGTGGAAATCGCCGCCGCGAAGCTGACCGGTTGGGTTGATGACATTGGCCTGCCGCGCCGGCTTGACGAATTTGATCCGTGGTCGGGCGATCTGAGGTACCCAGCAGCAGTCCCGAACGCCATCGTGCGAGACGCCTTGGCGCTCACCGGTGACGCGGACGGGCGGAATTGGCGGGGGGAATGCGGGGAGCGCCTAAGAAGCGAAAGCTGGTCAACGGTCCAGGGTTACGGGCGCGAACAGGAATCGGTCGCGCATTGGCGGCTGTCTGGCAACGGACCATTTGCGGCGGCTTTGCTTGAGGCCAATCCCGGCACGGTCATGATCCTTCGCGTCGCGATCAGGCGACCACTTCCGAGCTACGAAGTCAAAAAGGGCGGGTTTGAACCCTACCCCTGGCCCTATGTCCGCTACTATTTGATGAGGTTCGACGGTGTCGCAATCCCGCACTGAAGCTGTTCTAAAGCTGGGAAAGAAGCTCGCGGCACAGCTTGACGACGAAGGCGACCTCGTCTCGGCTTGGCTCTCTCATCTTTTGGCCGAGCGGATCACGAAGGTTGAAAACGCCTCCGCGCAAGCCAAGTCCGCCGAGGAGCGAGCCTGCGTCGACCTCATTCTCGAACTCTGGCGACACAATGCGTGTTTTCCAGATCGAGCAAGACCTTATGCGGAGATGGATCCGGTCATGCGGGCGATGGAGTCGCTCGATCCAGAGCGAAATGAATTTCGATATTCGCACCATGCGCGCAGGGCGGCGAAGTCAGAGGTCTTGCCCGAAGCCGCTGATCGTTGGCTCAAGTTTGCGTCAGGCGTTGACAACACCGCCCGCTACCTCATCCGGCTTGCGCTGGGGCAAGCCGTTGAAGCTTCCGCCTCGACGGCCAGCGAGTGGGCTGACCTTGCGCAGGCCGCCATGGCAGATGAGGGACCGGCCGGGGTCGTGATACGCTTCGTGTCGCAATCGGGAGAGGCCAATGAAAAGAGCCTCGACGAGCAGAGAAGGTTGGAGCGTCTGGACACGCTCAACACATTCATCAGCCTAGCGCAGAGCCTCGCCACCGAATTGGAAAACGCTTCAGCGTCGTGCCACTAGGTCACGCACTTCTGACGTGGTCCACGCTTCTTGCCTTTGTCGGCCCGATAATGTGGTTTGATTTGAATTGTGAACGCGTAGTTCTCTTGGGTGTCCAACAGAGCGCCCCACAACATGGAAGCCGAGCAGGCGCTGCTCGGCGTCCTGCTCTACGACAACGCCGCCTACGAGCGCCTGACCGACAGCCTGCAGGCGCGCTGCTTCTACGAGCCCTTCCACCAGCGCCTGTTCCAGTCGATCGAGACCCATGTCCGCAAGGGCCAGCTGGCCGAGCCGATCCTGCTGGCCGACGAGTTCAAGAAGGACGCCGCCTTCGAGGAGCTGGGCGACCTGCGCTACCTGGCCGACCTGCTGGATCGCGCCCCGCCAGCGGCCAATGCCGGCGACTACGCCCGCGTGATCTTCGACCTCTCGCTGCGCCGCGAGCTGATCCGCATCGGCGGCGACATCGCCACGGCAGCGCAAGGCTCCACCGACGAGAAGCGCAGCGCCCGCGACCAGATCGAGTCGGCGGAACAGAGCCTCTACAGCCTGGCCGAAAGCGGCGCGACCTCCTCGGGCTTCGTGTCGTTCGGCGACGCCCTGCGCGGCGCCGTGGAAATGACCGCCGAGGCCTACAGCCACGAGGGCGGCATGTCGGGCGTCGCGACCGACCTGATCGACCTGGACCAGAAGATCGGCGGCCTCCACCCCTCCGACTTGGTCGTGCTGGCCGGCCGTCCGTCGATGGGTAAGACGGCGCTGGCGACCAACATCGCCTTCAACATTGCCAAGAAGTACGCCTGGGAGCCCCAGCCGGACGGCACCAAGAAGACGGTCAGCGGCGGCGTGTGGCCTTCTACTCGCTGGAAATGAGCGCCGAGCAGCTGGCCCTGCGTATGCTGGCCGACGCCTCCGGCGTGTCGGGCGACAAGCTCCGCAAGGGCGAGATCGACGCGTCGGAGTACGGCCGGGTCCGCGACGCGGCCATGGAGCTGCAGGAAGCGCCGCTGTTCATCGACGCCACCGGTGGTATCTCGATCGCCAAGCTGACCGCCCGGGCCCGTCGCCTGAAGCGCCAGCACGGCCTGGACCTGGTCGTGGTCGACTCCCGAGCACTTGGCCTGGCGCGACGAGATGGACCGCCTACAAGGCTTGGCCGAGGTGATCATCGCCAAGCAGCGTCACGGCCCCATCGGCACCGTGCGGCTATCCTTCGATAGCGACACCACCCGCTTCGGCAACCGGGTGTGGACGCGCGGGCGGCCTATGTCGGTCATTCACGCTTGAGTTTTGACAGCGCGACGGCCCCCACCATGGGCGGTTACGCCACGACGCGTCTCGCCGCGCGGCTGTGGTCGGATCGTCTCAGCCTAGGCTTGGCGATCGACAATCTGTTCGACAGCGCCGGTGATACCTTCGCCTATGGCAATCCCTTCACGCTGAAGCTATCTGGGCAGAGCACACCTCATTGGCCAAGGACGGTGTCGCTCGAGATTCACGTTCGCTATTGAGTAGCATGGGTCTCGACGGCGGCCAGCAGCCCTTTCTGCCGATAATCTTAATTAGACGTGAAATATCGTTATATTGGCGGATTTTATTTTTATGTTGTCCCTGACTCCGATAGCTGCGAGTCGCAGCCCGCCTTGGATCTGTTGCCACGTCGTTCCGGGTTTTCACGATTTTCTGACTCCAATCGTGCGACTGGCTGATCGCAATTGCTGCGACTGGCAAAGTGCGTCGAAGCCAGGCGTCGAGCACAGTGCTGGTGATCCGGGCTGTTCGGCCCATCCTCCACTTCACCCTTGAGCGCAAATGTGACACCACCGCGCCGCGCATCCTGCCGCATAGCAAGGTAAAGGACGTTAGTCCGTCGGTGGCCGGGTGAAAATGGCGTCTCAGGTCCTTACTGGATTTCCATTCATACATAGCCAACCGTCTCCGAGCTCACCTCCGCATAGGACATGGGGCCGCAAATCCCTGGTGGAACTAGACAGTAGGGGCTGGATTTATCCTTCGCTGCGATAGGGCTGCGCGTTGAACTAGGCAACGACGAGGAGGGACAGCTGACCGCCCCGGAGAGCACCCAGCGGCTGTTGATGAGGCAGCGCCATCAAGCGTTCGATTGGACCGCAACGCCAATCGGGCCGATGGCGTCATGGCCTCGCGCGCTCCAGACAGCCTTGAGCATCGCGCTCGGGTCTCGACAGCCCATGTTCATCGCCTGGGGCCCCGAACTTACGTTTCTCTACAACGACGCCTACGCGGAGATTCTCGGCGACAAGCACCCCGGCGCGCTGGGACGCCCGTTTCAGCAAGTGTGGTGGGACATCTGGGATGACATCAAGCCGCTGGTGGACCGCGCCCTGGCTGACGAAGCCACCTGGTCCGAGAACCTGCCGCTCACCATGAACCGCCGCGGTTTCCTGGAGGAGACTTGGTGGACCTTCTCCTATTCGCCGGTGCGCGATGACGACGGGCGGATCGGAGGAATGTTCTGCTCCTGCTTGGAGACCACCATTCAGGTGCTGGCGGAGCGCCAAAACACCGAGCAGCGACAGCGCCTGTTCGAACTCTCACGAGACTTGTTCGGCGTCGCGACGACCGACGGCTACCTCAAGTCGGTCAACCCGGCTTGGTCGCACGTTCTGGGGCGCACGGAGGAAGAGCTGCTTACGCGGCCGTTTTCCGAGATCATCCACCCCGATGACCTTGGGACGACCGCCGAGGTGGTGGCCGCCTTGGCGAGAGGCGAAGCGGCGCATCAGTTTCACGTCAGGCTCCTCAAGGCCGATGGCGAAGCTATCGCATTCGCCTGGTCGGCGGTGCCTGACGCGGCCTCCGCATCAGGCATCTTCTATACGGTGGGCCGCGACATCACCGAAGAGCTCCGTCGCGACGAGATGCTTCGGCACAGCCAGAAAATGGACGCGATGGGACAGCTGACCGGCGGCGTGGCCCACGACTTCAATAATCTCCTGATGCCGATCATCGGCAGCCTGGACATGCTCCAGCGCAAGGGCGTTGGGGATCAGCGATCGCGGCGCATGATCGATGGTGCGCTCCAATCAGCCGAGCGCGCCAAGACCCTGGTGCAGCGGCTGTTGGGTTTCGCACGGCGTCAGCCCCTGCAACCCCAGCCGATTGACCTAGCGGCGCTGGTCCTGGGTATGGAGAGCCTGCTGGCGAGCACAGTGGGCCCACGGGTCCGGATTTCGTACGACTTGGAGTCCGACCTGCCCTCGGCGGTGGCCGACGCCAACCAGCTTGAGATGGCGTTGTTGAACCTGGCGGTGAATGGCCGAGACGCCATGCCGGAGGGCGGGGTGCTCACGATCCATGTGGGGCTGGAGACTTTTCACCACCAACATGGATCCGAGCTGAGGCCCGGGCGGTACTTGCAGCTCTGCGTCCACGATACGGGTGTGGGCATGGACGAGGCCACTCGGGTCAAGGCGACCGAGCCTTTCTTTTCGACGAAGGGCATCGGTCGCGGCACCGGCCTTGGGCTATCCATGGTCCATGGCCTGGCGGCTCAACTCGGCGGCGCGCTCTCTTTGGAAAGCGCTCCTGGCGAAGGCACCACGGTGAAGATATGGCTTCCGCTGTCGGGCGCCGATCCAACCGCGCTTGCATCGGCCGCGGAGTCTGCGCCTGGGCCGCATTCCGGGACCGTGTTGCTCGTCGACGACGAAACCCTCGTGAGGTCCAGCACGGCCGACATGCTCGCTGATCTCGGATACAGGGTTGTCGAAGCCGAAAGCGCCGCACAGGCGCTCCGCAAGCTCGACGAGGAGATCGAAATACAGATCCTGGTGACCGACCACCTGATGCCCGAGATGACTGGCGCGGAGCTAGTCGTCGCCGCGCGCCGCCGTCACCCTGGCCTGCACTGCCTGATTGTCTCGGGCTATGCCGAAGAGTCGGGTATCTCAGCCGACTTCGTGCGGCTCACAAAGCCGTTCCGACAGGCCGAGCTTGCCGAGAAGCTCGCGGGTTTGGCCGCCGGGCTGGAGAATTGAATGAGCCAATCCTCGCGCGCAATTTGATCGCTCGGGTGGCGCCGCCTAGCCGCCCCACGCCAGGCGCGGAACTTGGCTTTCCTCGGGACTCGACATTCGTTCGCCCGATCGAGAAGAACGCGATTTTCAACGAGGTCCATCGCCACGCCCCGGTAGTGCTAGGGGCTCAACGTCAACCCCGTTTTCTCAATCTCCCGCCTCGATGATGGATTTGATCCTGGTCGCCAACGCATCCATCGGGAATGGCTTGCTCATGACGTGCATTCCCGGTTCCAGGTGGCCGTTGGAGATCGCCGCGTTCTCGGCATAGCCGGTGATAAACAACACCTTCAGATCCGGTCGCCGGGTACGGGCCACGTCCGCCATCTGCCTGCCGCTCATCCCGCCCGGAAGGCCTACATCGCTGATCAGCAAGTCGAGATCGAGGTCCGATCGCAGCACCTTCAAGCCTGCGGCCGCGTCGGCGGCTTCGATGCATTCGTAGCCAAGCTCGGCCAAGGTGTCGGCGATCAGCATCCTTACCGTGGGCTCGTCATCGACCACCAGCACCGTTTCCCCGTTCGCGCGGGGCGGGCGGACCACGGCTTGTTCCTCGGCGGCGTCCGAAGGCTCGCCCCTATGCCGGGGCAGGTAGATCTTCACCGTCGTTCCTTGCCCAAGCTCGGAATAGATGCGCGCCTGGCCGCCGGACTGCTTGGCAAAGCCATAGATCATCGAAAGGCCCAGACCCGTTCCCTGTCCGACGGGCTTGGTGGTGAAGAACGGGTCGAAGGCCCGAGCGATCGTCGCCGCGGACATCCCGACGCCGGTGTCGGTGACGCTGACGGCCACATATTGCCCCTTGGCCATGTCCCGCTCGACCGCACCAACCGGGTCGACCCAGGTGTTGGCCGTCTCGATCGTTATGCGGCCGCCGCCGGGCATGGCGTCGCGCGCGTTTATGCAGAGATTGAGGATGGCGTTTTCAAGCTGGTTGGGATCGCAGAAGCAGGGCCACAGGCCCGCCGCCAAGACGGTCTCGATCTCGACGCCAGGGCCCACCGTCCGGCGGATCAGGTCCTCGACGCCGGCGACAAGCTTGTTGGCGTCCAGCGCCTTGGGCTCGAGCGTCTGCTGGCGCGAGAAGGCCAGCAGACGGTGGGTAAGGGTCGCCGCTCGCGTGGCGGCGCCCTGGGCCGCAGTCATGTATCGCTCGAGGTCCGTCAGCCGGCCTTGGGCGAGCCTGGCCTTCATGAGTTCGAGACTGCCGGTGATGCCGGTCAGCAGGTTGTTGAAATCGTGGGCGAGACCTCCGGTCAGCTGGCCGACGGCTTCCATCTTCTGGGCCTGGAACAGAGCTTGCTGCGAACGCTCCAGCTCAAGCTCGATTTCGCGGCGCTCAGTGAGATCGCGCGTGACCTTGGCAAAGCCGATGAGCTCCCCGTCATCGTCACGGATCGGGTCGAGCACGACGCTGGCCCAAAAGCGGCTGCCGTCCTTGCGCCGGCGCCAGGCTTCCGCCGTGAAGCGGCCGTCGCGCCTTGCGGTCTCCAGCGCCTTGGCGGGAAGCCCCGCCTCGACATCCTCGGGCGTGTAGAACTTGGAAAAGTGCGCGCCGATGATCTCGTCGGCGGTGTAGCCCTTGATCGCTTGGGCGCCAGTGTTCCAGTTGGTGACGTAGCCTTCGGGATCGAGCATGTAGATGGCGTAGTCGCTCACGCCCTGGACGAGCAGCCGGAAACGCCGCTCAGCTTCGAGGGCGGCCTGGGCGGCCTCGCGCTGCTCGGTGATGTCCCGCGTGATCTTCGCAAAGCCGGCGATCCGGTCGCCGTCCCAGATAGGATCGACCACCACCATCGCCCAGAAGCGCCCGCCGTCCTTGCGCACGCGCCAGCCTTCGGCGGCGAAGCGGCCTTCCGCCGCGGCGCGTCTCAGCACCTCGGCCGGCAGGCCCGCATCGCGGTCTTCCGGCGTATAGAACCTCGAAAAATGCTCGCCGATGATCTCGTCCGCGCCGTACCCCTTGATCCGCTCGGCGCCAGGGTTCCAGCTGGCGACGTAGCCTTGCGGATCCAGGATATAGATCGCGTAGTCGACGACGGACTGGATGAGCCGCTCATACGCTGTCGCATCAAGGGCGCTTGTCTTCGAATTTGCAGGCAAGCGAGGGCACTCAACAGGATTTTAGCGGACTAGTGGGAGTCAACGCGAGACGTTGCACGTTGGTTCCCGCGAAGTTTAGTCGAACGGCGCGTGTGATCGAGAGAAAGCCAAGCCCCGGGGGATGAGAAATTGGTTCAGACGCCCATCTTCCGACTGCTCTATGTCAGCACGGCGAGTGCATCGGCGGCGGTGGCGCTGCATGAAACCATGCGCGCCATTCTCCTGGTATCGGACGCCAATAATCGCCGGGATGGCATCACCGGCTTCCTGCTTTCCGACGGCTATGTGTTTGTCCAGGTCCTGGAAGGACCTGAGAGGAACGTCCAAGCGTGTTTTTCGCGCATTTGCGCGGATGATCGAAACCGGACGCCCGAAGTCCGTGACGCCGGTCCAGCGACCGAAAGGCTCTTTCCACAATGGTCGATGTGCGGCTTGAATCTGAGCGGTCGAGACAACCTGCTGCTTCGACCTGGCAATATCGGCTTTGACCTACTGGGCGCTGCACCGGGCGCGCTGCTGCAGCATCTGCAGACGCTGGTCCACTATCACGGCCCCGCTCTCATACAGGCTCACGCGCCCTTGATGAGGGCGTCTGTGTGACCGTGCTGCTTCCGCGCCACCCAGCCCGGCTCAAGATCGACTCCAGGCGCGATGCAGTTCCCTAGCCGTCGCCCATTTTGCTGATCCCGCCCTGCCGCTCCTTGCCGCCGCTGCTGTGAGCGCGAGGCGTGAGGCCGAGCCAGGCCGCGAACTGGCGCCCAGAGCGGAAGAGTGCGGGGTCGGGTGCACTGGCGGCCATGGCGCTGGCGGTGATCGGCCCGATGCCCGGGATTGTGGCGAGCCGCCGGCTGTTCGCATCCTGCCGATGCCAAGCCAGGATCCGATGTTCCAGGCGCTCGATCTCCGCGCGTAGCGTCTCCAGTTGATCGAACGCCAGGAAGTGATCCTTGATCCGGCCTGTGGCTCGGGGGTCTTCCTAGTTGAAGCCTATAAGCGGCTGATCCTTCATTGGCGCAGCCGCAACGACTGGCGAAAGATCAACGTCACCGTACTCAAGCAGCTGCTCGAGCATATCCGCGGCGTCGACCTGGAACAGGGGGCGATCGAGCTCGCGGCCTTCAGCCTGTGCCTGGCTTTGTGCGATGCGCTTCAGCCCGAGGAGAACGGCTTGCCCATCGCGTCGTTCGCGCCGAGAGCAAGGGCGTAGTCGAGCCCCTGTCCGCTCGGGAGATTTTTCGAGCCGCCGGAAAAAGGCTTGATGCTCTCCATGATGGTCGAAATGCCCTCCTTCACTGGCATGAATAGATCCACGATGGCGAGTTCGAACGATTTCGTTCGCAGGATTCCGTCGCGGACCTCTTCGCACTCGAAGTCAACCGCTTCGGCCTGACTTTGTTCGGCCTGTGCGCGCGCGGCCTCCGGCCGCCGGCGATCATTGTCGAGCGTTTCGAGATAGATCGAGATCGCGAAGTCTATCTCGAGTAAAACGGATTTCACGAGCGCGGTTATCGCTTCGCTCATCTTCGCCTCGCCCCTTGCGAAACATCTTGCCTGGCCACACCGGCTGCACGACGCCCCGCAGCAGATGATCAGCCACGACCGCGTAGCCATACTAACGCGTATCGGCCTGAGCGGACTTGCCTGCTCACGCCCGAGCGGCGTCGTCGCCTAGTGACGTGTTGAGCCAAGCCCGGCAATTTGCGCGGCGACCGTTCTAGCGGCCTCTTGGGCCACGAGAACAATGCGTTCGCCAGCGCCTCGAGACTTCATCCGTTCGGCCCCCGGCGCAAAGTTCAATCGCCAGGTCACCGAGCGCTCAGCGCCGGGTGCTCCAAGATCACGAATTGAGAGCTGAAGGTTGCCCTCTCTAAGGACGGGAATGATCAGCGGCAGGGCAAAAGCCGCGTCGGAATAGCCATCAGGCGTCTCGAATGGAAAGACCTGCTCAAGTCCCTCGCACACAACGGCCAGGGCGCCCGACGTCGCCGTTTGGTCGAGATCCAACTGGACCGTGAGCCAGCATTCGATGAGGCCGGGTCGACTGCCCGCATAGATGTCAGCGCCAAGAATGCCGATATAGGCTGAAGAGCCATCGGGGCGGTGCTCGACCTTGGAGCAAAGGAGTGCAGAGCGCAGACCGGTGATCATCGAACGGCGACGCTATTCGATTTACTACTGGAAGCAAGCAGGCTTGAGATCGTTTGCCTCTTAAGGGTTCTCGTTCGGTTCGCGCTCCTCTCCGAGTTGGCAGCGCTCCGGCGCATCACCAGCGGACTCTTCCCTCGCCTTTGGTGGCGGGCACTTCTCCATTTTGGGGCGCGACCAGGCGAGCTATGCGTTGTCGCCGGCCTCGTCGATGAAGAGCGCTAGTGAAAGCGGCGCGTCGAACAGGGGTCGTCGAGGTGCAAACGATAGAAGGTTCTGGGCGGCTCGCTCTTGGTGGCCATCTCCCAGGCGTCGCCTATTTCGTCCCGCGCCGGGGTCGAGGTCGGGGCCGGCTGGAGCGGTGCCGGGAAGGCCCCCGAGCCCCCCAGTCAGCCTGAACCTGAGCCATCCCGACATCGGTTCGCGCGCTTACAAGCGTCACTCCCGGCCGCGCCGCCGGCTAGGACTGCGGCGACGTCTTCACCTTGATCTAGAACGCCGAAGGACTGAGCGGCCTCTCCCCCGGACGCGCGACAAAACCCCCGCGTCCGGCGACGCGGGGCGAGGCGTGGGACCAAGGGTTCGGGGCGGGCCACGGCCCGCCCCTCCCCTCATTCGGCCGCCAGGATGGCAGGGTTGGGATCGCAGTCAGGGCCACGTCGGGGATCTGGCCGACCTGCGCCGGAGGCCTCACGCGGCGCAGCGCGCAGCCTTGGGCCGGTCGTTGATCCCCTTCCAGGAAGTCGCGCAGGATCGCCTTCTGCGTCTTGACCTTCTCGCCGACATTACCGTCGGCGACCTTCTTGCCGCCGAGCTCGGCCAGCATGGCGTTGATCGCATCGGCCTTGGAGACGGCTTGCCATTCTGAATACCACAACACATTCTGATATCGATCGGATCACGAAGGCGTTCGGGGGAGCATCGGAATGGCCGAACCGTCATCGGCGTCGACGACGCCAAGCCCGGGCGGAGACTTTGCGACGCCCGAGGGCCCATCGCCGGTTCCCCCCGCGCTCGCCCTGGTTCACCCAGGAAGAGTCGATCTTCTATCCCCTCGGCCGATAGCGGCGCCATGAACGCCGTGAATTTCAGAACCGCTGACCTCAATCTCTTCCGGGTGTTCGTCACCTTACTGGAAGAAAAGAACGCCACGCGCGCCGGCGAGCGCCTGGGTCTTTCGCAATCAGCGATCAGTCACGCGCTGCGGCGCCTGCGCGCTATGGTGGGCGATGATCTCTTCATCCGCGGCCAAACGGGCCTTCGACCGACCCCGCGCGCCTTGGAGATCGCCGAAACCGCCCGCACGGCGCTGGAGCTGCTGGAAACCGCCGTCAACACACAGCGGTTCGACCCCGCCGTCGATCATCACGTCTTCACCATCGCGGCGGGAACCTACATCTCGTATGTGCTGGGCCCGATGATCGCCGAACGCGTGATCACCACCGCGCCCCATGTGGAGATTCATTTCCGCAACCTCTATGCGGGCATGACCGAGGACCTCGACACGGGCAGTCTGGACATGGTGATCGGCTGTTTCGAGGCCATTCCCGGACGATTCAGCTACGCCCAGTTGTTCGAGGAAAGCGGTGCCTGGGTCATGCGCGAGGGTCACCCGGCCGCCGCCGCCGGTCTCGATTACGAAACCCTGGCCCATCTCCCGCGCGTTGGGGTGACCGGCGGCAATGACGATCCGGATCGGACCTCATCGGGGCACCTGGGCCTGCGGCGGCTTACGTCCTGGGGCGAACAGTACGCTTTGGGAGAAAAGCCCTATCAGCCGTTCTCGACCCAGGACGCGTTCAGCGCCTTGAACATCGTCAGCCACTCGGACATGGTCTGCATCCTGCCTCGCCGCCTGGCCCAGACGAGCGTCAAACGCGGCAGGCTGGTGATGATCGAGCCTCCCAACGCGCCGCCGCCAACCCCGTTTGGAGCGGTCATGCGCGCCAGCGACGGACCGGCCTCTCCCAACGGCTGGCTTCTGGAGATTTGTCGCGCGGCGGCGACGCGCCTCTAGCCGCCTGGCCAGGAGAGGTCTCGCGCTGTCGGTCTCTCTGCAGGACAGACGGGCGCCTATCCGGCGTCGCCATTCCGCCTTCAAGGCCCGTTTTGCCCAAACGCGGCACGAGGTCCGCCCCCGGTCTAACGCACCGTCCGGGGCTTCGTCGCCACAATCATCAGGTCGCCGCGGCAGGCAGGCCGCGGCTAGGCCTTTAGACTCGATAGGAAGGCCTCGTGAGACATGGCCAAGGCTCGGGCCCGCGTGATCGCCGCGCGCATTCGGCTAAAAGCGCTATCCAGTTCGGGCTTGGTGAAGTAGTCCGCCATCGGATCATAGGCTCGCGGCGTGATCTCGAAGCCAGCGTACATCGACAGCCAGCTGGGATCGTGGAACGACTCCCACTCATAGCGAACCATGGTCCCACGGCTGGCGAACATCCGCATCTTGTGGACCAGGGGCTCGGGCAGGGTCACCTGACGCACCTGGTCCCACATCGCCTCGCCCTCGCGGCGGTTGGCGAAATAGTGCAACAGCAGAAAGTCCCGGATCCGTTCGTACTCGAGAGTGGTGATGCGATTGTATTCGTCGGCCAGAGCAGGGTCGAAGTCCAGGGTCGGGAACAGCGCGCCCAGCCGCTCCACGCCGCTCTGGACGAGCACGATGCTGGTCGATTCCAGCGGCTCCATGAACCCGGCGGCCAGGCCCAAAGCGATGCAGTTCTTCTCCCAGAAACGATGGCGGTGTCCGGTCTGGAAGCGCAGCAGGTTGGGCTCGGCCAAGGCCCGTCCTTCCAGCCGCGAGATCAGGGTCGCCGTCGCCTCGTCGTCCGAGATATGCCGGCTGGAGTAGACATAGCCGTTGCCGACCCGGTGCTGCAGAGGGATCCGCCACTGCCACCCGGCCGCCAGGGCCGTGCTGCGAGTATAGGGCGTCAGCGGACCGTCGCGCTCGCAGGGCATGGCCACGGCGCGGTCGCACGGCAGCAGATGAGTCCAATCCTCGTAGCCGACGCCAAGCTGTTGGCCCAGCAGCAGGCTGCGAAAGCCCGAACAGTCGATGAACAGGTCCGCCTCCAGAACCCGGCCCTCCTTCAGCGTCACGCCGGTCAGGAAGCCCGTCTCGGGGTGTTTGGACACCTCGACCACCGTGCCATCGACATGGGTGACGCCCAGCTCGGACGTCGCCTTGCGTCGCAGGAACTGTGCATAGAGGCCCGCGTCGAAATGGACCGCCCAGTTGAAGACGCCCAGATCGTTGGGCGGCGAGACCGGCGGGTCCATCATCTGGTTGGCCATCGCCAGCTGGGTGCACAGGCTGTAGGCGGCCAGCGGAGTCGCGTCGCCCTCGGCGCGGCGCTTGAGCCAGAACTGGTGGAACGCCACCCCGCGTGAGGGCATGCCGTAGAGGCCGAAGGGGTGGAAGAAGCTGTCGCCTTCCCGCTTCCAGTCGCGAAACTCGATCCCCAGCTTCACGGTGCCCTGGGTGGCGGCCATGACCTCGGCTTCGGTCACGCCGATATCGCGGAAATAGTCGCGGATCGCCGGCACGGTGGCTTCGCCGACTCCGACGGTGCGGATGTCGGGCGACTCCACGACGGTGATCTGGATGTTCTGCCGCGCCAGCCGGCCGGCGAGCCAGGTCGCGGCCATCCAGCCGGCCGTGCCGCCGCCGACGATCAGGAGCGAACGGACAGGGTTGGTTTGCGCCATCTGGTCCCACAAAAAAGATGCGGCCTGCCCGCAGGATGGGGCAGGCCGCAGGGGGAGGGCTAGATCAATATTTGAAGCGGACGCCAGCCACGTAGCGGGCTTCGAATACGTTGTTGTAGGCGTGCTCGTCCTTCCAGGTGAGGTAGTACTTCTCGTACTCGCTGGTCAGGTTGGTGCCCTGGACGTAGACGGTCAGGTTCGGCCTAACGTCGTAGCTGACCGAAGCGTCGAGATATTCAGTCGGTGCCTGGTACATCTCCAATCCCGAGATGCCGCCAAAGTCCTGGGAGACCGCGCGCTTGGAGCGGTAGTTCCAGGCGATCCGGGCCTGCAGCTTGGAGTCCTGGTAGTACGCGGCGATATTGGCCTGGTACTTGGAGTTATCCTGGAACGGGATCGAGGCTCCGGCCAGGTCGGTCTTGCCCGACTTCGACGGCGAGTAGGTGAAGTTGGTGTCGACGCCGAAGTTCGACAGCATCGACGGCATGAACTCCAGATCGCTGAAGGCCAGCTTGGCGCCGCCTTCCAGACCCTTGAGCGTGCCGCCTTCGCCCTGAACCTGCGTGCTGATCGAGACGCTGCGGTTACGCACTACCCCGTCGTTGTCGGGCAGGTCGGTGCGGGTGATCGCCCCGTTCTGGATGAAGCTGTCGACCTTGATGTAGAAGGCGCCCACGCTCAGCAGGCTGCCGCGACCCAGATAGTATTCCAGCGAGCCTTCGAAGTTCTTGGAGCGCCAAGGATCCAGCTGCGGGTTGCCGTTCTGGCTGCCGCCGGTCACCCGGAACACCGGCGAGCCGGGGTTGGAGGTGTCGATGGCGTAGGTCGGGTTCAGCCCCCCGCCCCACTGATTGAGATCCAGCAGCGTCATGGTCTTGGAGGCCGCGACGCGGAACTTCAGGTTCTCGGCCAGATCGAAAGCAACATTGATCGCCGGCAGCACGTCGGTGAAGTCGCGCTTGGTCTGGATGCTGCCGCCCAGCAGGTTGGCCACGCCGTAGGGGCGTGGGCTGCCAGTGACGTACTGGGTGATGTCCAGCTTGGTCTGGATGACCTTGACGCCGGCATTGCCGTTGAAGCTCAGGCCGAAGAGCTCGCCCTTCAGGTCGCCCTGGACGTAACCCGAGGTCTGCTTGACCCCGACATTGAACGAGGCGCCGGGGTTCATCACCTCGACATTGCCCGGGTAGTAGTTGTTCTGGAACGCCAGGGCGTTGTCCATGGCCGCGGGATCCAGGACGTACATCGACGGCACACCGGCCACGCCCGGGTTGAACAGCTTGACCTGGCCTTTCAAGGTCGGATCGTTGGCCTTGCGCGTCAGGCCGGCGGTATAGGCGCCCGCCGCGTTGCCGGCGCTGCAACTGGCGTCATTGAGCGGCACATCGAAGGCCTTCCACTTGACCAGACAGCCCGTGCCGTTGGAGGCGGCGCTGCCATAGAGCGGCGCGGCGCGATCGAACTCGAAATCATCGATCGAGCGCTCACTGTAGCGCACGCCGCCCGAGATCTTGAAGCTGTCGCTGAACTCGTACTTGCCATCGGCGCGGATGACCTTCAGGTCGCCCTCGCGGCGATAGTTGCCTTCCGACGACATGGTCTTGAGGGCGTAGTCATTGATGTCGCTCAGTTCGGTCAGCAGCTGGCCCGGCAGGGTGAAGACAGGCTTGCTGCCCGTAAAATCGACCTTGGCCGGCAAGGACGCCGCGCCCGCCAGGGTGTTGACCGTGTAGCCACCGGTGTTGAACGGGCGGTCGCCGCCTAGCGAGGCGGGATAGTGCCCGATGCCGCCCGGCTGCCACTGCGCCCCGTTCGACAGGCTGAACTGCAGATAGCTCTGGTCGTAGTACTGGTGGGCCTTGCCGTAGATGCCGCGCACCGAGCCGGTGAACTTGCCGCCGTTGTCGTACTTCAGTTCCAGATTGTAGTTCTGCGACTGGGACTGGTAGCGGTCGTTCTGGGCGTAGGAGTCGAAATTGCCCAGGTCATAGTTGTAAACCTGGGTGGTGTTGACGTGGTAGCCGCCCACGACCGCGCCGGTGTCACGCGACTTGCCCGGCGTGAACTCGGCGGCCTGCCAGTTGACGTCCTGCATCTGGAAGCCGGCGGTGCGGTCGTGCTCGTCCTGCTTGGTGAAGAAGGCGTCGCCACTCAGTTCCAAGGCGTCGTTGAGCTTCCATTGGGCGGACGCATTGACGCCCAACCGCTTGCGCTCGTTGATCTTGTTCCAGCCGGTGAAGCCCTGCGGCACGATGAAGGCGTCGGTGGCGTCGCCGTCGCCATTGACGTCGCGCCCGCCCGCCACGGCGGTCCCGCGCGTCCGACCGGTAGGCGAGAACCCGCCCGACGAGGTGACGTCGGCCATGCCTTCGTTATGCAGGGTGGCGCCGTAGCCTTCTTGAATGCCGTTGTGGCTGTTGGACAGGCGGACATCCGAATAGGCGGCCGACAGCAAGGCGCCGAAGCGGTCGTTGCGGAAGGAGACCAGGCCGTTGACGTTGGGGTCGTACTTCTTGGTCTTGTCGCCGTAGGAGCCTTCGGCCGCGGCGGCGAAGGTCAGGCCTTCCTTCAGGTCGAAGGGACGGCGGGTGCGCAGGTTCACCGTACCGGTGATGCCGGCATTCAACTGATCGGCCGTCGTGGACTTGATGACGTCCGCGCCCGAGAACAGTTGCGAAGGAATGTCGTTGAAGTTGGGCTGCACAGTCGTGATCGATTGGGCGCCCAGATAGGTTTCGCCGTTCAGTAGAGTCGAGACCTGCGGCAGGCCACGAATGTTGATCGTCGAGCCTTCGCCGGCGCTGCGCAGGATCTGCACGCCCGGAATGCGCTGCAGCGAGTCGGAGATGGTGTTGTCGGGCAGCTTGCCAATGTCCTCGGCCGAGATCGCGTCCACCACCGAGGCGGCGTCGCGCTTGATGCTGACCGCGCGCTGTTGCGAAGCGCGAATGCCGGTGACGACCACCTCTTCAACCGTGGAATCGCTCTGGGCCTGAGCCGGCGCGGCGGCTTGCGCGTGAGCAAGGCTCGGCCCGGCGATTGCCACTCCCGAAACGGCGGCCATCAGCAGGCTACGCCGCGCATGTTTGAATCGAGTCACTTCCCCTGTCCTCCCTGACCTCGTGCATTCGAGGCGTATCTGGCGAGAACCGGTTCGAAGGGCGGCGTCCCTTTCAGGACCCACCAAGCCTCCTCCCCGGCAGCGGCTTTTGCCGTCTTCGGAAAGCACCATTATCCGGCCCCTTGCTCGGGTCAACTTAAATGATTTGTTTTTTCTTATTTTTGCATCACCTTCCCTTGGAGCCTCGTTATGCAGGGCTTGCTCATGCCGTCGCGCGATCCAAACTCGCACGAGACGGAAGAACAGAAGAAGTGGCGACGACACGCATCGCCCGAACCGGGAGGCCAGGATGGAAAGTTCGCCCGCCATGCGGCCCATGAGTCCCACGCTCGTCGGCGCGGTCGCCGCCGCGGCGCTGGCGGGGCTGTTGTTCGGCTTCGACACCGCCGTCATCGCCGGGGTGACCGGCGACATCAGTCGCGTCTATAGCCTGACGCCCGCCACCCTGGGGATCACCGTCTCCAGCGCGCTGTGGGGAACGCTGCTGGGCGCCATGGCGTCGGGCAAGCCGGGCGATCGCTACGGAAGCCGCGATGGCCTGCGCGCGATGGCCGTTCTCTATTTCATCTCCAGCATCGGGTGCGCGCTGGCCTGGTCCTGGCCCGTGCTGCTGACGGCGCGCTTCATCGGCGGCGTGGCGATCGGCGGGTCGTCGGTGCTCGCGCCCGTCTACATGGCTGAGATCGCGCCGGCCCGCCGCCGCGGAGCGCTAGTGGGCCTGTTTCAGATCAACATCGTGGTCGGCATCCTGGTGGCCTATCTGAGCAACTTCTTGCTGGATCAGCTTGCCCTGGGTCTAAGCGCTTGGCGCTGGAAGCTGGCGGTCACCGCCCTCCCCGCCACTCTTCTGTGGCTGATGCTGGCGCGCGCCCCGCAAAGTCCGCGATGGCTGAGGGCGCAGGGACGGGATGAAGAGGCGCACGCGGCTCAAACGCGACTGGGCGGCGATCTGGATCCTTCGGAAGCCCCCAGCCCGCCCGGCGCGCGACTGAGCTGGCGCCTCTATCGCAAGCCTATCCTTCTGGCGGTGACCTTGGCGCTGTTCAACCAGCTGACCGGCATCAACGCCCTGCTCTATTATCTCAACGACATCTTCGCAGCGGCCGGCTTCGGACACGCCACCGCTGGGCTCCAAGCCGTGGCGATCGGCGCGACCAACCTGGTTTTCACCCTGTTAGCCATGAGCGTCATCGACCGTTTTGGGCGCAAGCGCCTGCTGCTGGTCGGCTCGGTCGGCATGGCCGTCTGCCTGGGCTTGGCGGCCTGGATCCTGGATGGCGGCCACCATTCGAGTTGGCTGCTCTACGTCTTGGTCGGCTTCATCGCCGCCTTCGCTTTCAGCCAGGGCGCGGTGATCTGGGTCTATATCAGCGAGATCTTCCCTACGCCCGTACGCGCCCGGGACAGGCGCTGGGCGCCTCGACCCATTGGGTGGCCAACGCCCTGATCGCCGGCGCCTTTCCAACCGTCGCCGCCTGGAGGCCCGGCGCGCCGTTCGTCGGTTTCGCGGCGATGATGGTGCTGCAGATGGTCGTCGTCGCCCTGTTCTACCCCGAGACGATGGGGGCGAGATTGGAGAGCATCGCCAAGGCGCTCCACGCCGACAACGACCGATTGGCCTGACCGGTTTTGCTTCGGTCGTCACAGATGCTATCGGGCAGTCTTCGAGAACGGGTTGGAGCAGTGCGCCACGTGGCAAGTCAGGACCCCGCCAAGACCGCGCACCGGGGCGCAAGCCTGTCGGGCACCAACCTCGAGCGGGCCGGCGACTACAACCAGCGCGTGGCGCTGCAGTCGATCCGGATCGGCGCGGCCAAGACCAAGCAGGAAGTCGCCGCGCTCACGGGCCTGACCGTGCCGGCGATCACCAACATCACCAATCGCCTGGTGGAAGACGGTCTCATTTTGGAAGCCGGCAAGCTGCACGGTGCCCGGGGCCAGCCGGCCATGACCTTCGCCATCAATCCCGACGGCTGCTTCTCGATCGGCCTGAATATTGACCGCGATCACATCACCATCGTGCTGCTCGACTTCGCCGGCCAGGTTCGGGGCCGGGTGAGCCAGGAAATCGCCTTCGCGAGCCCTGAGGATGTCGTGTTGTTCTTCGAGGACTCATGGAAGTCGCTTCTGAAGACAAAGGGGGTGCGGGCCGATCGCATCGTCGGGGTGGGCGTGGCGATTCCCGACGACATCGCCAACGTCGACCTGCCCCACCGTCCCGCCGCCTACGAGGCCTGGAACCGGGTGGACCTGCGCAAGCTGCTGTCGCGACGCCACGACCTGCCCGTGATCCTCGAGAACGACGCTGCGGCGGCCGCGTTTGGTGAGCTGCATTTCGGTCATGGCATGCAGAAGCCCAGCTTCTTCTACATGCTGATAAGTTCGGGCCTGGGCGGCGGGCTCGTGGTCGAAGGCGAGTATTTCCGCGGCGCCCAGGGGCGCAGCGGCGAACTGGGCTTCCTGCCCGTCAAATCCGAACGCACGTCCGCGGCCACCTTGCAGGACGCGGTCTCGCTGTCGGCCCTCAATGAGTTTCTCGGCGAGGCCTACGCGGTCGGCGACCCTGGACAGCTGGCGGATCTGCCCGTCGAGGCGCAAGACCGCATCGACGCCTGGATCGATCTAGCGGCCGATCTGCTTTACGATCCGCTGATCTCGATCAGCTGCCTGATCAATCCACAGGCCGTCTATATCGGCGGGCGCCTGCCCGAGGTCTTGATCGACAAGCTGGCCAAGGCGGTGACCCAGAAGCTCAGCGTTCGTCGCTCGATCCTGACCATGGCGCCGGTCTACCGCGCCGCCCTGGCGGCCGATGCGCCCGCCATGGGCGCAGCGATCCTGCCGATCATCAACCGCTTCCTGCCATCGCGCTCGGCGCTGCGCAACACCGATCAGGCCTAGGCGCGCACCGCGCGCAGGGCCTTCAGCGCCACCGGCTCCATCAACCCATAGCCCTCCATCGTCGGGTGGACCTGATCATAGGACAGGCCCGGTTTCATGCCGGCGTGACCGTCGTCGAGCGCGGCGGTGTAGTCGGCGAATCCGTGGCCCTGGCTTCGTGCGAAGCCCGCCAGCCAGGCGTTGAGGCGCGGGATCTCGACATCGGGCCGCAAAGCCGGACGCCAGGGATAGGTCGCCGCCGGCGTCACCGCCCCCAAGATCACCTTGACCCCATTGGCCTTGGCCAGGGCGGTCATGGCCCGAACGTTGTCGCAGGTCGCCACCGGATCGTAGGGCCCGGTGTTGCCGGCGATGTCGTTGGTTCCGGCCAGCAGGTGCACGGCCGCCGGCTTCAGGGCGATCACGTCGGGCCAGAACCGCGCCAGCATCTGGGCCGTGGTCTGGCCGCCGATCCCGCGCCCGATGAAGCCGTTGTCGGTGAAGAAGGCTGGATGCCTGTCGAACCAACCCTGGGTGATGGAGTCGCCCAAGAACACCACCCACCGGCGCTCCGGCGGAAGGGCCGCATCGGCGAGGTTGGCCTGGCGATAGCGCGCCAGCCATGGCCAGTCGGTGTGCAGCCGCAGCTCCGCGGCGGCGTCGGCCGCCGTCGGAGCCGGCGCGGGGACTGGAGAAGAGGCCTGGGCGAACGCCCGTCCGCAAAGCGCCAGCCCCGACGCCACCAGTCCCGACGCCGTCAGCGCCGCCGCCAGCAGCCCTCGACGATCGGCCCTCATCGCACCTTCGCCGCAACCGGGATCACGTTCCAGCCTCGCAACTCGACCTTCGCGCCGGCCCTCGCCTCGCCCGGATAACGGATCTCCACCGTCCGGCGCTCACCTGGCAGCAGCGAGACATAGTTGTCGGCGTAGTAGGCCGGCAGAATCCGCGCGCCCTTGGCGTCCACCAGGGTCAGCTTGCCATTCAGGGCCGGGGCCGAACCGGTGTTGGCCAAGGTCACGGTGACCAGGGTCTCCGCGCCCGACTTGCCAGCCGCAGCGGCCAGCGACACCGGCTGGGCGGACATGGCCGACAGCTTGCGCTCGCCCTCGGCGTCCTTGGCGGTCCAATAGAGGTTGCTGGACAGCGGCGCGCCGTCGGCGGCGGTCAGGTCCAGCCGCACCACCACCGCGCCCTGGGCGAGCGGTCCCGACAGGTCCAGCGTCTCACCCAAGGCGGTGCTGTTGGCGCCCGCGTCGATCCGCGAGGTCCGATCGGCCAGCAGCTTGCCGTCCAGGCCCAGAACCCGGGCCCGCAGGCTGGCGCCGATGATCGGCGTCAGGCCGTTGTTGACCAGGGCCAGGCGATGGTCCGGCTGACTCATCTGGACGTGAATGATCTCCGCCCCCTTCTGGGTTCCGTAGAACGCGGCATGGGTGTCGTAGTCGTGGCTGAGGATCTGCCACATGGTCGAGGGCCAGGCCGGCTGGGTCATCCACAGCAGGCGTCCCGACGACTTGGTCCACAGCTCCTGGTTCATGCCCTCGAAGATCGCCCGGTGCGTCTCGTAGTTCAGCAGTTGGGCCTTGCGCTCGAAGTCCTCGAGACTGGTTGGCGCGCCCAGCTTGGCGGTCATGGCGTCCAGGAACGACTTCGTCGCGCCGTTCCCGGTCGGATGCCAGTCATGATAGGCCCAGCTGTCGCTGATCGGCCAGCGGTCGGGCGCGGGCACGGCGGCCTCGAAGGCCTCAAGCGTGGGGAACGACGGCGTGCCGACCTCGACCGAGAAGCCCTTGGCGTGGTCGGTGAAGTAGGTCTGCGGCTCCTTGTAGCTGTAAGGTCCGCTGTTTTGGAGGTTCACCCGGTTGGAGCTGCCGGTGTACCAGCGCGTGCCGTCCAGATCGTGGACCAGCTTTTCCAGGCCCTCGTTGAGGATCGGCTGCGGCACGCCTTCGTTGCGTCCGAACCACAGAACGATCGAAGGGTGGTTGCGGTAGCGGCTGATCACGTCGGCCGCGTTGGCCAGGAACAGCGGCACGTCCTGGGCTTCGAGATTGTAGTCCTGGGTCGAGTCCCAAAAGTCGTTCAGCACCAAGAGGCCGTACTCGTCGGCCAGGTCGAAGAACGCGTCTTCGGTGTTCTGGCCCACCCAGTTGCGGATGATGTTGAGGTGGGCGTCCTTGTGCAGCCTGAAATAGGGCTCCAGGCGAGTGCGGTCGACGCGCTTGCGCCAGTCGTCGGTGCCCCAGTTGCCGCCCCGCGCGGCGATCTTCACGCCGTTGACCTTGATCACCAGATAGGGCGTCAGGCTGGCGTCGTCCGCGTCGCGGACCGCTGGCGAGGCGTCGCCCTGGGCCGTCAGCGAGGTCGCCCAGCCGTCAGCGACCTTGCGGATCCCCTCGTGACTGCCGTCGGTGATGTCTTGCCCCAACTGGCGGGCCTTGGAGAAGTCGACCTCCACGCGGCGCAGATGGCCCGACGGGTTCATCAGCGACAGATCGTAGGTGATCTGGCGAATGCCGAACCGGATCGTCTTCTGGTCCGAGGCCTGGCCATCGACGGCCACCGACAGCTTCAGGTCGTGCAGGGCCGGATCGCCGTAGCCATTGGGCCACCACAGCTTGGGATGGGCCACCGACAGCTGCGGGAATTCGGCCGGGCTCAAGACCACCGATCCGGCGCCCGGCGCCAGGGTGACGGTCTTGGAGACGTTGAAGCCGTCGAAGGCCGCCGTGACCGTGGCTTGCACTGGATGACCGGTCAGATTCTCGACCGGGGCGGTGATCTCGATATCGGCCTGACTATTGTCGGCCTTCGGAAGCGTGGTGACAACATGGGCGTCGCCCAGTCGCGCCTCGCCGCTGGCGGTCAGCACCACGTCTTGCCACAGGCCCGTGTTGCGATCGCGCACGCTGGGGATCCAGTCCCAGCCTTCGCTGGCGATGAAGGTCGGGCCGTCCAAGGCCATCATGCCGCCGTTCTCGCCGACCCCGGCCGTCAGCGACTCCTCGTGGGCCAGGCCCGGATGCGGCGGCGGGGAGACCTTGACGGCCAGGGCGTTCTGGCCGGGCTTCAGCTTGCCGGTCACATCGAATTGGCCGCGAATGAAAGCGCCCTTCAGCTCGCCCAGCTTCTCGCCATTCAGCCAGATTTCGGCGGCGTAGTTGACGCCCTTGAACGTCAGCAGCAGGCGCTTGCCCGCCGCGCTCGCCGGCGTCTCGAAGCTGCTGCGATACCAGTAGGCCTGCTTGTTCAGGCTCTCGGGGATCGCGGTGTTGTTCAGACCATAGTCCGGATCCGGATAGACGCCGCGATCCACCAGGGTCGTCAGCACCGTGCCCGGAACGGTGGCCGCGTACCAAGCCCTTGCGTCGTAGGTCGGCGTGGAGACCACCGCGCCGTCCTGGGCGACCTTGGGCGCCTCGACCAGGCTCCAGCGCTTGAGCGTCCAGGCGTCGGGGCCGTCGGCGACAAGGGCCGGCCCGGCATAAGCCGGCTTGGCGACCGGCGCGGAGATCGCCCCCTTGCCCTTGGGACGCGTCCAGGCCTCTTGGGGCGTCACCTGACCGTACATCTGGCGCACCTGCACCGGCCAGTTTGGGCTGCCGGACTCATAGACGGTCAACGGATCGGGTTTGCGCGCCGCCGCCGTCTTGATCTCAGACTCGGAAAGCGCCCGCCCCTCGGCCGCGAAATCGGCGATCCGGCCGGCGAAGGGCGAAAACCCCGCGACCTTGCGCGGCGCCAGGGCGATGATGGCCGGTGTCGCCGCAGCCGCGACGGGCGCCTCGCCGGCCGACGCGCCGTCGACATAGAGCGTGACCTTGGCGCCATCCGATACGGCGGCGACGAAACGCCAGTCGCCCGGTTTGATCGCGGCCTTGACGCTCAGCGGCTGACCGCCGGTCCAGACGCCGAACGCGCCGCCATCGACCGTCAGGAACCGACCGCCGGCCTCCGGGTCGCCCAGGCCGGCCACGAGGCTGGGCGCCGACACCGCCTCGGAAACCTGCACCCAACCATGGATCGACCAGGGCCCGCCCGCCGGGAGGATATCCCCCTCGGCCTTGCCGGCCAGCGGCCGCGACAATCCGCCGCCGCCGGCGGGGAAATCGGCGTTGTAGGGTCCCCAGGCAGCTTGCGCCGCCGCGGCGACGGGCGTGGCCAGGGTCAGGGCGGTTGCGGCCAGCAGGGCGGTCTTAAAAAGGCGTTGGCGCAGGGTCGTCATGGTCTCTTTCCTCCGCGCGGCTTTGTCGCCGCTTTGTTGTTTGCCGTGAGCGTCACGGTCTTTGGATGTGCTCGCAAGCAGCGCTGGCCAAGCCTTGCCGGACGACCGGTCCGTTGGTCGTGAAGGCCAGGTAGCGCCCGGAGGCGCCATAGGCCGGCCACGACGGCAGGCCCGGGGTGCTGGGATCGCCGGTGCGCGCGAAGTTCAGCCAGTAGGCCTGCAGGGGCGGTCCCTCCGCGCCGTCGAGCACGTAGCGCAGCTCGGAACCATGGCTGACGTCCGCCGCGCCCGGCGCGGGAACTTCCAGTTCATAGCGCCAGACCTGCGCGCCCAAGGCGGTTCGCTGTGCGGCCACGAAGTTTCCGGGGCAGCGGAACATGCGATCGGTGGCGACCCGCAGGGCGATATCGCCGGCGACCGGATCGGGCGCCGGCGGCGTGGCCTGATCCAGACCGTAGACCTTCAGCAAGGCGTCGGCGTCCGGCCGGGTTCTGATCCAGGCGCGCGCACGCTCGGCGTCGGCGCCAAACAGCGCGATCTCCCGCGTGCTGTCGCCGACGATCATCGCCGCGGCCCCGCCCTCGGCCAACAGGACCTCCGGCGCGCGAGGCAACACCCTTCCGTCGACCACGGCCTGGGTCCAGATGAAGCTCTGGTCGTCGATCGGCGCGGTCAGACCCTTGGCCGCCCGCAGCAGGTCCGCGCCGGAGGTCCGGCGCAAGGCCGCCAGGCCCAAGGCGCCGGAAACCGCTCCGGTCACGCCCGCCCGGCGCGCCAGATCCACGCCGATGGCCTCGTTCTGCGCCAGGGTGCGCGGGGCGAAGCCAAAGCCCGGCGTGCCGCTCTCCAGGATTCCCCGCGCGAACAGGCCTTGCGCCTGCGGCGCCAACATCAGCAGGCCCACGTCCTGCGCTCCGGCCGAATGGCCAAACAGGGTGACGTTGTCCGGATCGCCGCCGAACGCGGCGATGTTGGTCCGAACCCAGTGCAGAGCCGCGATCAGGTCCATCAGCGCATAATTGCCCGACGCGCCGCCGCCTTCGGCGCTTAGCGCCGGGTGCGACAGAAAGCCGAAGACGCCTAGGCGATACTGTACGCTGACCACCACCACGCCCTGGCGCGCCAGGCGGGAGCGAACCACGCCGTCGCCCGATCCAGCCCAATTGGCGCCGCCATGGATCCAGACCATGACAGGACGCCGCGCCGTAGGATCGAGGGCCGGCGTGGAGACGTCGAGATAGAGACAGTCCTCGCTGGAGCGCGCCGCGTCCTTGTCGTTCCAGCCCAAGGGGGCCTGCAGACAGGCTGGTCCGGGGGCGCTGGCGGCGCGTTCGCCCGTCCAGCGCAGGGGCTGGGGCGGACGCCAACGCAGGTCGCCGACCGGCGGTCGGGCGAACGGCACGCCGAGGAACAGGCTGGTTCCGCCCTCGCCCGTCACGCCGACCAGCGGACCTTCGGCGGTGACGATGTGCGGCGCGGCCTGGGCATGCGCCGCCAGGGGCGCAACCAGCACGGCCGCGACGGCCAGAATGGTCTCGGTCATGCGGCGCAACGGACGTCTCCCAAGGCCGCGCCCAGCACCTCGATCGCACAGACGATGTGATAGAAGGAACTGGCCGGCGCCGGGCCGTTGGCCAGCGCGCCGTCGGCGGTCATGGTGTCGAACCAAAGGCCCCGCACCGGCGTGCGCAGATAGAGCTCCAAGCCCTCGACGGCGTCGGCGACGATATCCCACCACGGTCCGTCGGCTTGGGCGCTCGCCAGGGCCCAGGCTTTGATCCGCTCGGTCTGCGGCCAGAGCCTGGCCTGCGCGTCATGGATCGAGAAATCGTCCAGCAGGCCATTCATCGCGACGTTACGGACCGGGTCAACCCCGAAATCCTCGGCGTTGGCGATCAGGCGCATGGCCGCGACCCGGGCGGCGAGCATCAGCGGATCGGTCTTGGCCAGGCGGCTCCAGCTCAGCAGCAGCCAGGCCCACTCGAACTGGTGCCCGGGCTCGACGATGCGCCCGGCCTCCCCCGGCGCGGGCCGCCAGGTCTCGTCGAAGAACTCCCGCAAGGCGCTGTTGACCGGCGCGATGAAGTGCTCCAGCGCCAAGCCGACGATCTGACGCGCCGTGCTGGACCACGCCGGATCCTCGCTCACAGCCATCCAGGCCAAGCAAGCTTCGAGCAGGTGCATGTGGGGGTTGGAGGCCAGCGGCAGCGATGGCGGCAGCGTCGTCTCGAACCCGCCAGGGCGCCCGAACTGGACGATGACCGCCCGCAGCAGAACCATCGCGGCTTGCTGGGCGTCTTCACCCAGCAGCGGCTTCAGGCTCGCCAGGGCCAAAAGCGCGAAAGCCTGATCGTAGAGAACCGCCGCTTCATCCAGCACCTGGCCGTCCGCCGCGACGAGGGTCCGGATCAGTCCGTCGGAGCGGATGTAGCGGGTCGTGAAGGCCTGGAGGCCTCGGCGCAGCACCGACTCGTCGACCTTGGCGCCCAGCCGGCGCGCGGCCTGCAGCGCGTAGAGCTGCCGGGGCTGGACCCTGGCGCGGCGCGGCGCGTTCACCGCGACGCCGTCCGCGTCGAGGATTTCGTGAAAGGCGCCGCAGGCGTCGATCCCGGCCTTGCTCCACAGCGGGACGGCGGCCTCGACCAGCCAGTCGAGCAGGCGGACATAGCCGGCCCGCGCGCGGGCCTGGGGATCAGGCTGCGACTTCATCGGCCCACGCGCCCAGATCCCAGAGACGGGCCGCGCCTCGCACGCCCGACGAGTCCCCCCATTGGGCCTTGACGATCCGCGCCGACCATTGGTCCGAAAAGACCCGTGGTTCGATCAGTCCCGGGAGGCGCTCGTAGAGCATGTCGATATTGGACAGACCGCCGCCGAGCACGAAGACGTCGGGATCGAGAATATTGCAGATCACCGCCATGGCCCGGCCAAGGCGCTCGACCAGTCGGTCGAAGGCTGCGGAGGCCTCGGCGTCGCCCTGCCCCGCCGCAGCCAGGATCGCCTCGCCCGTCAGGTCGCGCCCGGTCCGCGCCTTGAAGTCGCGACGCAGACCCGAACCCGAGACCCAGGTTTCCAGGCAGCCATGCTGGCCGCACCAACAGGCCGGACCAGGAACTTCATCGGCCGTCGGCCAGGGCAGCGGAATATGGCCCCATTCGCCGCCGACGCCGTTGGCGCCTTCGACCAGTTTGCCGTCCACCACCAGGCCTCCGCCGCAGCCGGTGCCCAGGATGATCGCGAAGGTCGTCCGCGCGCCCTGCGCCGCGCCGTCCACCGCTTCGGACAGGGCCAGGCAGTTGGCGTCGTTGGCCAGGCGGATCGGCCGGCCCAGAGCCTCGGACAGGTCTTCCCTGAACCGGCGGCCGTTGAGATAGACGGCGTTGGCGTTGCGCATCACGCCCGTCCTTGGCGACACCGATCCGGGCGCGCCGATGCCGATCGACCCGCGCCCGCCGACCTGTTGCTCGGTCCGGCCGATCAGGTCGCGCAGGGTCTCGATGGCCGCGTCATAGGTGTTGGGCGTGGGCGCTCGCAGACTGGCCAGCAGCCGCCCGTCTTCCGACAGGGCCGCGGCCTCGATCTTCGTGCCGCCAAAATCGATGCCGATCCGAACCATGGCGCGCCTCGCCTCCCTAAGCTGGACGCGCGGCCGATGGCCAACGGTCTCTTGCCCTGGCTTACCCGCGCGAAACCGGGCCGCCAAGGGATTTAGAAAAATATTTTTGCTTATTTTACACCGAGGTCACGGCTGGACTTTTAACATGACGACGCCATGCGACGCCGCGGTCGCCTGGTACCGGCCCGTATGGATCCCGACGTCCTTGCCCGCCCAGAGATCGCGAACCTTGGCCTGCAGCGTCGCCGGGTAATCCATCTGGCTCCAGTCGAGGCTGATCTGGGCCGGCGCCGCGCCGCGATTGAGCAGGACGACGGCCCTGCCCCCGCCCTGCAAAGGCCGTATCCAGACTTCCAGGTCGCCTTCCTTGGACACCCGTCGCGCCTGTTGGCCGAGCGGATCCTGATCCACCGCGATGACCTCGCGGTTGGTGAGGATCGCCTGGGTCGAGGCGTCCATGCTGGCGATGTCGTTGCCGGCGATCAGCGGCGCGGCCAGCATCGCCCAGAGGCTGAAGTGCGAGCGATACTCCTCGGCGGTCATGCCCCCGTTGCCCACCTCCAGCATGTCCGGGTCGTTCCAGTGGCCAGGACGGGCGTAGGGATAGAGTTCGGCCTGCTTGTCGACGATGTTCATCACGCCGGAGCTGTAGTCGCGCACACCCTCCCACTTGTCGTAGATGTCGCCGGTGGTGCGCCAGAGATTGCCGACCTTGTCGGCCCACAGCCAGGGCTTGGAAGTCCCCCACTCACAGATCGACAGCACGATATCGCGGCCGCTCGCCTGCAGGGCCGCCGACATGATGTAGTAGGCCGAGCGGGCGTCCTGCGTGCCGGCCATGCACCAGTCGTACTTCAGATAGTCCACGCCCCAGGCCGCATATTGCTTGGCGTCCTGATACTCATGCCCCCAGCTGCCGGGGCGGCCGCCGCAGGTCTTCAGGCCCGCGTCCGAATAGATGCCGAACTTCAAGCCCTTGGCGTGGATGTAGTCGCCCAAGGCCTTCATGCCGCTGGGGAAGCGCTTGGCGTCGGGCTGGATATCGCCGTGCGCGTCGCGCGCGCCGTGCCAGCAGTCGTCGATCACCACGTACTGATAGCCCGCCTCGCGCATGCCGGAACTGACCATCGCGTCGGCGGTCTTGCGGATCAGCGTCTCGTCGACATCGCAGGCGAACCTGTTCCAGCTGTTCCAGCCCATCGGCGGCGTGCGCGCCAGACCATTGTCCTTGAGCGGCGGCGGCGGATCGTCCGCCCGCGCCAAGCCGGCGGCCGCCAGGAGGGAAAGCGCCGCGATCCCTGGGACCACCCAACGACGTTTAGGCCTCAACTGGCGATCCATGGCGATGATCCTCCCCGCTTCTTTGACGCTGACCACAAGCCAGAGCGGCGAAATTCACCTCAATCCACGCTTAGCGGCAATTATAAAAATAACTTCATTTTATTATCATGCCGGCCGAACGCCTTTGGCATCTCCTGGGCGCCGACCGTTCCGACGCCAAGCTGCGTTGAAGCAGCCGCTGATCGCCCCACTCGTCCGCCGCTCTTGCCGCGCCAAACCCGCTTTCGAATCCGATTGACTTTCTTGCCTCGCGGGATGAGAACAATTCAAGAACTCGAAGTCGCCATGTCCGCTTCACGCGCCCTCAGCGCGCGCCCCAACCCCGAGCGGATCATCCGCCGCATGACCGTCAAACTGCAGCGCGTGCGCCAGTGGCGGCGCCGCCTGGCCGCACCCTGATGTTCACCTTCGAGGCGGCACGCGCCGCGCCCGGGATCCTGCCGCGACAGGATCGCGTATCCCCCGTGCGCGTTGGTGACAGCCGCCTATCGACAGTATTTTCCAGTCGATGGCGCGCAGCATGCTCCCCTGAAGCTTGAGCTTCAGAGCTAGAAGTGTTCCCGCCTGAATTGCAAGTTTTGAGAACTCAAAACCAGGAGGTGCTCATCGTGGGTCGCCTTGAAAGCGTCACCAATCGGGCGCGACGTCGCGCTCTCGCGCTGACAGGAGGAAACATGCGCAAGTCCCTCGCTCTCGCCGCCGCCATGGTCATGGCGCTTTCCGCATCCAGCGCGGCCCTGGCCGCCGCCCCGTGCCGCGACGCCAAAGGCAACTTCATCAAGTGTCCGGCTGCGGCTGCTCCGGCCAAACCGAACATGTGCAAGGACGCCAAGGGCAAGTTCGCCAAGTGCGGCGCGCCGGGCGCCAAGCCCGCCTGACCTCGGCGATCGAGAGGCGGTGGCGACACCGCCCTTCTACTTGAACGCCTCGTTGAGCAGCAGAGCCAGGCGAACGCCGGCGCGCTCCACCTGCAGGGCGACAGCCTCTTTGGCCTGGGCCTCATAGCCGTCGGGCAACGCCAGGGGAGCGGCGTCGCTGGCGCATCCGGGCTTTGACCCGAGCGTGTAGACCTTGGCGCGGGCGACATCGAACGCTTCCATCGCCCAGGTCGTCGCGTCGCACCTAGACGCCTCCGGTTGGCGCAGCACGCCTTGCGAGCTGCGCGCCTGAGCCAAGCCCGGGATCTGGCGGCGGCAGGGCCGTCTGATCCTAGAGGCGCCGATGAGACAGTTCCTGACCACCGAGGAGGTCTCCGAGCGCTACCGCGGTCAGATCTCGACGGGGACGCTGGAGAATTGGCGCACCCAGCGGATCGGTCCGCCCTTCGTCAAGATCGGCAGAGCCGTGCTCTATCCGCGCGACGAACTGGACGCCTGGAACAAGCGCAACCTGGTGACCTGCGCCAACGGCAAGATGGAAGGCCGCCGGCGCCGGCGGACCGTCGAACGCCCGGCCGAGCCGCGCTCTTTCGGCGGACGCCATCGGCTTCCAGCGCGCCGGGACGGGCAGACACAGTCTGCCGCCCGTTCCTTCTCTATTGAGAAGCACATTCTTGTACAGCTCAAAAACATGTGCATAGGATGCGTTCAAGTCAGGCGCCTTAAAATGGCGATCCGGCATCAGTGATCGGTGCTCAGGCCGACGGGGAGGAAAACATGAACCAGCCGAAATTCGGCGCGGGCGAAGTCGTGCGCGCTGCGCGCAAGGTCGGCCTTTTCTGGCTCTGCGCGAGCAGTTGCCTGACCTTGCCATCCATCGCCCTGGCCCAGACCACGTCCACAGCGCCCGCGGCCAACACGCTTGAAGAGGTGGTGGTCACGGCTCGCCGGCGCGAAGAGCGGCTGCAGGACGTGCCGATCGCTGTGGTGGCGGTGAGCGAGCGTCAGCTGGAAGAAAAGAACATCAAGAACGTCAACGACCTGACCGTCGTCGCGCCAGGCCTTTCCATCCAGAACACCACGGGCAACCGCAACAACGTCACCTATTCCATCCGGGGGCAGGGACAGGCGTTCGGACAGAATTCGCCGGGCGTCGTCGCCTATTTCGCAGAAGTGCCCGACTTCTCGAGCGCGATCTTCGACCTTCAGAGCGTGCAGGTTCTCAAAGGGCCGCAGGGGACGTTGTTTGGGCGAAACACCACCGGCGGCGCTGTGCTGTTCTCGCCGCAACGTCCGACGGAGACCCTCAGCGGCTACGTCGTCGGGCGAGTCGGCGACCTGAACCGGCACGATCTTGAATTCGCCGTCGGCGGCCCGATCATCGGCGACAAGCTCATGGTCCGCGTCGCAGGTCAGACCCTCAATCGCGACGGATACACCAAGAACCTCTACAATGGGCGAAAGCTCGACGACGAGAACCGCCGAAGCGTTCGCGCCAGCGTGCTTCTGCGGCCCTTCGACGGGTTCGAGAACCTCACCATCTATCAGGATGACGAGGTCAAGGAGAGCGGCTCGGGCTCGAGCCTCGCCTTCGTGGCGCCCAATATCAACAACGCCCCGATCCTGTCGCAGCTGCAAGGCTACCTGGCGGCCCAAAAGGCGCGCGGGCCGCGTGTCATCAACGCCAGTTGGCCCGACTATACGGTCCTCGATGGTCACGGGATCCTCAACTCGACCTCCCTACGCCTGACCGACCACATCACGCTGAAGAACATCGTCAGCAACCGTCACTACACCGGCGGACAGTCCTACGACCTGGACTCCACGCCGCTCGACCTTCTGAACGTCACCAACCCGCCGGGTAAGAAGATCGAGTCCACGACGGAGGAGTTCCAGATCCAGGCCAGCTGGAACGCGGTCAACACCGTGGTCGGTTACTACCGGGAGAACACAAAATCGCCGGTCAATGTCGGCTTCGACACCAAGCAGTTCTTCTCCGCGCCCGTGCTGGGCGCCCTGGCGCCGCCCTTGGCGCTGGCCTTCCCCAATGGCGTCGCCATCCAGGCCATCGCCTATGGCAACAGCTCCAACTCGTCCGAGGCCGTCTTCGGCCAGGTGGACTGGAAGGCGACCCAGAAGCTGACCCTGACAGGCGGGATCCGCCGGACGGAAGACTATCGGCGCTCGTTCTCCCAGACCTTCCTGGTCCTGCCTGGACAACCCGTGCCCACCGGCCCCACCGCGACGGGCCCGTCCTCGTCGGGCGTCTTCAAGGCCACGACCTGGAACGTCGCAGCCAACTACACCTTCACGCCCAACCTCAGCGCCTATGCGACGGTGCGGCGCGGCTACAAATCCGGCGGCTTCAACGGCACGGCGCTCTCGGCGGCGGACAAGTATTTCCAGCCTGAGTTCGTCACCGACCACGAAGTCGGCGTGAAGGGTCAAACCACCCTGGGCGACATGCATTTCCGCTACGCCGTCGACGCCTTCTACGACGACTACACCAACATCCAGCGCTTCATTAACCTGCCCACGACCCCCGCCTCGACCGTCACGCGCAACGCCGCGTCCGGGAGCATCAAGGGGCTCGACGTCGATGTGGCGGCCCAGCTGGCGGCCCATTTCGACGTCTCGCTGATCTACACCTACATGGACGCCAGCTACGACAAATACGAAGATCCGGTGCAGGGCGATCTGACCTCCAGCCGGTTCCCCAACACGCCCAAGCACCAGCTGACCCTGACGCCGCGCTTCACCTACGACCTGGCCGGCGACTGGGGCTCGCTGAGCGCCCTGGCCAGCATCTACTACCAAAGCGGCATGGCGCTGGATCCGGCCAACAAGCCCAACGGCAATCCCGCCGTGGCCCTCTCGGCGATGGGCGCCAATGTGCCCGGCTACACGCGGGTCGATCTGCGGGTCGACTGGCGCGATATCCGCCAAAGCCCGGTCAGCGCGGCCTTCTATGTCCGCAACGCCTTCGACAAGGACTACGTGGTGGGCAGCAACAATCAGCTCTCAACGCAGTTCGGCGTCGGGACCTTCCTCTACGGGGCGCCGCGCCAGGTGGTCTTCGAGCTTCGCTACGCGTTCCATTGATCCCTGTGTCGCGCCGGTCCAACGCCGGCGCGCCACGTCACGACGCGATGAGCGCCGCCTCCCGGGGCGGCGCACTTTTTTTGACCCAGACCCTCGCGGAGATGCTGGCGTTGGCGGACCGCTGACGGGCGTCTTGGCCCTCGATCCGCTGCTGAGGCGCCCCGCCCTTAGCCAATCTGGAAGGCGGGGCCAGTAGGCTAAAATAGGCGCCTGTTTTCATCCGACGCCAATCTGTCTACTAGGAAGAAGGGCAGATTGGGCCGGGGTCTCCGCAGTTGACGACAGAACCGTTTGACGCCGTGTCGCCACCGGCGGATTTCGGGCCGGATTCGGCGGGCGCTCGGCTGGCGGAAAGAATCGCGCGCGAGGTGCTGAGCGCGCGCTCGCCCCCCGGAACGGTGATCGCATCGCAACAGGACCTGCGCGCCTCGCATGGCGCAGGACGCGCCGTCTTCCGCCAGGCCGTACGCATCCTGGAGGAACGGGGCGTGGCCTACATGCGGCGCGGCCCCGGCGGTGGGTTGGTGGTGGCCGAGCCGAATCCGGACTTCGTCGGGCGCTCGCTGTCGATCTTGGTCGAGAGCCTGACCCGCGACATCCAGCAATTGGGCGTCCTGCCCTACGCGCTCGAGACCCACCTTTTTCTCCATGGAGCGCCCCGTCTAGGCCCAGAAGCCTGCGAGCGGATCCGGGGCCTGATCCATCGCCTCGATCGGATGGCCGAGGCCCAATTTCAGGCGGTGGGGGGCCACCGCCTACTGCATCAGGCCATCCGGACCGCCTCGCGCGAACCGGCGGTGCTGCTCGCCAATCGGACGGCCAGCGAGTTCGCCAGCGACATCATGCCTTACAGCATCAATGTCAGCGTTGAGAGCGAGCGCGGAGAAGCCTGGCGCATCACGCGCGAAGCCGCTGAAGCGCTAATCGCCGGCGATACGCCCACGCTGTTCGACTGTCGCCGCCGGATGCTGGCGATGTTCCACGCCAGGTGGCCGACCTGGAACGAGACCGACCACGACCCGGGCTCGCCGCCGAAGACCGTCGATCCGGGTCGGCCCGAGTTCAACCGCGCGGGCAACCAAGCCGAACGCCTGACCCGCGAAATTCTGCGCGAGATCCGCTCCAAGGGCTGGCGAGCCGGAGAGCGTATCGGCAGCGGCGCCGAATTGATGGCGCGATATGGCGCCAGCACGACCATCCTGCGCCAGGCCGTGCGAATGCTCGAGGAGCACTCGGCGGTGGAGTTCATCCGGGGCCGCAAGGGCGGGCTCTATGTCGCCACCCCCAACCGCGCGCGGACCATCGCCCAGGCCGCAGCCTTCCTTGCACGCAGCGCGCCGGCTCCCGCCGACATCCACGCCTTTCTGACCCAATTGATCCTGGAAGGCCTGAACCAGGCTCGCGCGGCAAGGCTGGCTGGCGGGTGCAAACAGCCCCAGGCCCGCGAGACGATCGCCTTTGGTGATTTTTGCACGTTCGCCGCGACGCAGTGCGCCAACCCGATGGTCGAGCTGTTCGTCGAGATTCTCTTGCCGTTCGGGGTCCAGCAAAGTCAGGCCGCAACCCAGCCCGGCGCCGTCCTTGACGCCTTTACGGCGGGCGATCTGGCCACCCGACGGCGCCTGTTCCTGACGGCGGTCTGGAAGGCGGGCGGCTCGGAGGCGCGTTGACGATCGTCCGGACCGCCTCTGAAGGCGTTCTGTGAGGCGATGTCGGCTGGCGCGCCGGACCGTGGGGTCGGCGTGGCGGGACCGCCTTGCACGGCGCGATGCGGACCGGCCCCGGCTTGAGCGCCGGGGCCGGCGATCGATCTAGCGGGACGCCACCTTGACCGGCGCCTTGCAGGACCAGTTGTGGGCCTCGCCAACCGCGCCCGGGACGCTGGCCTTCGAGCGGTCGAAACTCGCGACCAGCGGATAGGGGCAGAGCAGGAAGTCGCGGGCGTCGCCGGTCGGCGGCGGCACCAGAACACCGGAGACCTGCTTGGTCTTGGGATCGGCGAAGGTCAGCTGCACGCGATCGGCGCCGCGGTGGGCGACGGCCGGGCCGGGCTTTTGGCTTTTTTCCACCCAGTTGATCAGCTGGTCGAGCAGCACGTCGGGGGCGTCTTGCGGGCCGGTGCCGCCGCCGCAATGGCCCATGCCAGGAACACGGTAGAAGCTGGCGAACTCACGCAGGGCCGCCATGCCGCCGACCTTGGCCGCGGCGTCGGCGTAGTACTGCTGCATTTCGGTGTCGATGCAGCAAGGATCGCTGACACCGTTCCACATCAGCACCTTGCCCCCGCTCTTCTGCAGGCCGCGCAGATCGGCGCTATAGGGGTAGCCATAGCCGACCCTTTGGGCCGCCTTCCACCAGGCGTCGATCTGATCCTGGTTGTTGAAGTCGAAGTCCTTCAACGCGTCGAAGTCCTTGCCGAAATAGACCTTGGCCAGCGAGCTGCCGATGACGTAGCCGGCCGAGGACTTGGCGATGTTCTCGTTGGTCGGCGCGTCCGACCAAGGCGGCGGCACCATGCCCAGGAACCCGGCCCAAATGCCGATGTTGGAAACGGGGAAGCCGACCTTGATCGCGCCCTTGGGTCCGCGCGGACCGGCCACGATCGCCTGCAGGGTCTTCAGTTCGGCGGCGGTTAGGCATTCGGGGCCATCGGCCGACGCGCACTTGATCTTGGTGAAGTCGAAGCGGCAGGCGGTGTGGTCCCAGATGACGCCGTCCTTGGCGCCGTCGAGTTCATCGCAATCGGCCGTGACCTTGCGATCGACCATGGCCAGCTTGGCCGGCGACAGCCAGGCGCCCGGTTCACGCTGGGCTTGCTGGGCGGCGTTGATGAACGCCAGCATGGTCGCCGAACTGCGCCCGCCGGGCGCGCCCAGCAGGACCCCGTCGAAATCACCCGGATATCGCTGGATGGATTCGGTCGCCATGCGCCCGCCGCCCGAACAGCCCGAGAAGTAGCGATAGAAGGTCGGCGCGCCGTAATAGGCGCGGGTGATTTGCTGGGTGGCCACGGCCGTGGCGTGGGCGGCCAGATGGATGTGGTCCTCAGCCAGCACCGGGTCGCTGAGGAAGCCCCAATCCAGCATGTTGCCCTGGTGGCCGGTATCGGTGCCGGCGACGGCGAAACCCTTGACCAGGGGATTGCCGCCGGGGATTTGGGAATCGGTCGGCACATAGCCGGCCGAACCGCCCATGCCGATGAAATAGTAGCGCTTGGTCCAGCCCTCGTCGGGCAACTGGAGCCGGAAATTGGCCTTGTTGGTCGCGCCGCCGGCATGGGTCGTGGTCACATAGCCGTCGATCTTGCAGTGCGGCGTCGGCGCAGCGGTCGGCACGGCCGAAACAATGGTGGTGTCCGCCGGCGAGATGGCCTGGATGGCCTTCACGTCGCACGTCGCCGCGGCGGCCGCAGAGGATGGCGACCCGTACAGCGTCGCCGCGCCGGCGATCATGGCGCAGATCGCCAGCTGAAGTTTCAGTCTGTCTTTCACCGCTTGCTCCCTAAGGTTTCGCCGACTGTGTTCGGCTTGCTCATTCTTGGCGGGGCGTCGCGACGGCTGGCCTAAACCGTGACCTCAATTCCCATTTCGGGATCGCACGCCCTTGGCCATTAGAGGCCTTTGGAGAACGGTGTCCAGTCAAGAGTTCTGTATCTAGAATCTCGTTCTGAATATTTCGATCCAGTAACCCGGCCTGCGGCCGGGTTACTGGACGCGGCGGACTAGCTCACGACGATGCGGGCCGACGCCACGTTTTCGATTTGCCGGCGAGCTGTCGGGTCACCCTCGCGGTTCAACTTCACCCGGGCCGTGGCGAAATACGTACCCGGCCGGTCATAGGCATGGGCGAACGACAGGGTCAGTTCGGTCTGACCCGGCGCGATCGGCTGATTGACGGCGAAGCTCCCCGAACCATCCAGGTCCCAATCGACCCGCGTGAAGGTTCCCGCGCCGGGCGGCGCCTCGGCCCTCACCGCCAGCTCGACCTGTCCGCCGGGCGAGATCTGGCGGCGCAAGGCGCCGTCGGCGGTCACCGACACCACGGGCTGAGTGCCCCCGCGCGCCTTGGCGGTCGGCGGCAGGCTGATCTTGCCGTCGACGAAGCTATACTGCGTCTCGGGAGGAGCCACGCCCTTCTCCACCCAGGCAGCGAGATCGACCAGCCCTTGTTCGATGCTGGGCATGTAGTCGATCAGCCAAGTGGCGGTGGCGCGTTTGGGGTCGGAAGGCAGGAGCATCGGCGGGACATGCTCAGCGTTCTGGGTCCACTGCAGCCGGAACCGTTCACGAGCCTTTTCCGCACCTTGGGCCTGCTCCACGGCGCGTTTGTAGATCACGCCCTGAGGCGGCCAGAGCGAGGCGTCGTGGGTGTGGTGGATCCACAGGAGCTTGCCCTCGTACTGCCCCGAATAGGGCACGCCCATAAGCGGCGACTGCATCGGCAGGCCGTGCTGGGGATAGATCGGCTGGCCATCGACCCGGAGGAAGTCGTTCAACGGATCATCGGAAATGTGGTGCCGGTAAGCGTAGCAGAAGGCCAGGAAGGCGTGGTTGTCGACATGCACCTCGTCGCCGATCTGGACGCCGCGGAACCGCTTCAGATTGGCTTCGGCGCGGCCATCACAGAACAGCATGTCGCCGATCGACTTGGTGCAGTAGAGCTGACGTCCTTGCGCGGCGCCGGAAACGACACGAACGCCGGTCCCGCTGCGGTAGCCCTCGCCCAAGCCCTTGACCTCGACGCCGATGGGCATGTCGAACTGCCCCGTCGAGGAGGCCATGAACATCGCCATCGGCTTGGCGTCGGCGAATTCGGGACCCGCGAAATCCTCGCCGCTCAGCAGGTCCTGAGCGGTGATGACGCGGGTGACGGGCAGGACCTGGTCGATCAGATCGTCGCGCACGGCTTCTGGCTGATCGAAACCGACATAGCCTGGCTGGGTCCAGAAGGCCTTGAAGTAATCGGCGTCCTCTTCCAGCAACATGTCGGCGATAGACGACCACAGCCAGATCTGGCCCATGGGCTTGGCGATCATGAACTCGTCGCCGCGGGGATATCCCAGCCGATAAAGGTTGGCCAACTCCTCGCGTTCGTGGGTATTCAGCCCCAGGAAGGGATCGCCGCCGCCGCCGGGTTGCATGGCGTCGATGACGCGTTCGAGTTTGCCGCCGCGCAGCAGACGCTGAACGTTGAACATCGCGCCAAACGATAAGGGCTGCTCGCTCCGCACGCGCGAATTGGTGCCGTGCGGCTCGATATTGCCGCCGCCCATGAACGGGAGGGCGCCGTCATAGACGCCGTCGCAGTATTCGAGGCACAAGGGCGAGCGGCGGCCGCCGCCGCTGCCGCCCCAGACATAGCTGAAATCCGGCTCTCGACCGTAGACCTGCTTGGCGATATGCTTGGAGAAGCGGGCGCTCTCGACGCTGGCGCGATAGCCATAGAGACCCGGATCGACGCCGGCCCTTGGATCCACGTCGTCGCCGATATGGCCCGAATTGGATTCGACCATGTAGCCGCCCAGCTTGGTCATCATCTCCAGTCCGCCAAGAATGGCGCCCATGGCGCCGGCGAACGCTTCTTCATGGCCCGCGTGCGCGCCCTCGAGCGGGTGGTACATGCGCCCGCCCCACTCGCCCGCGTCCGGAAAATAGAAGGTGAAGCGCGTGTCGGTGTTTTCGAACCCGCCGTGGACGTTGCGGTGGGGATAGGGCTGCTGGCGAAGCTCATCGCGATCGATGTATGGCCGGCCGAAATAGGCGTCTCTGACGGTGTAACCCTCGGTGTCGAGGCTGGATTTAGCTTCTGACATCACACTCCCCAATCTGTGACCTCTATGCGTCCGATCCTTGGCGCCGGCGCGTCTCACGGGTAGTGCCAAGCCGGCGCCTCCGTCAATCACCTCGCCTGGCGATTTCCGATAAAGAGCCCACTAATTTTCGCCATTTTTCGAAACGATCACGACGCTACGGTCAACTATTTCGAAAAACTGGGGCGCTTAAATAGCTTCGCGCGCACAGCGCACCGCGATATCGAGATCAGGGAAAACCGACGCCCTATTCAAGCATCCGCGCACGCGAAGGCTCTCACAAGCGCTGGGCGTCCGTCCCGAGGCTGACGCCCAGCCCGCGCCTCATTGCTCGCGTAAGGCACGATCGATTGAGAGGGTGAGCGTCGATGATCGTCAGAGACAGACCAGGACTGGGCGAGGTCCTGACGGCGATGCACGGCTCCATCGTTCCCAAGATCGCCGGCCGCCTGCTGATATTGGCGGCGATCTCAGTCGGCGCGGTCTTACTCCACCGCACCTTGCCCGAGCCCATGGGTCACCTTGGCGCCATGCCCTTCACCTTGATCGGCCTGGCGTTGTCGATCTTCATGAGCTTCCGCAACAACGCTTGCTATGATCGCTGGTGGGAAGCGCGCAAGCTCTGGGGGCGATTGATCATCGCCGCCCGGTCCTTCGCGCGCCAGACCGCCGTCCTCGACGCCGAGGTCCGAGAGCCCCTGCTGCTGGGTCTCTGCGGCTTCGCCCATGGCCTTGCGGCCAGGCTACGGGATCAGGACGAATCCGCCGCGATCAGGCCCTGGATCGCCGCCGACGACGAGCCTGAACCGCCCAATCCTAGTGATGCGGTGCTGGCCGAGGTCGGCGCGCAATGCGCGCGATTGGCGGCGCAAAAGGCGCTCTCCGACATCCACTATGCGGTTTTGGACAGTCAGCTATCGGACCTTAGCCAGGTCCAGGCCGGCTGCGAGCGGATCAAGACAACGCCCCTGCCCTTCGCATATTCGCTGCTGCTGCATCGGACGGCCTTGCTGTTTTGCCTGCTGCTGCCGTTCGCCCTGGCGCCGGCGTTAGGCTGGTGGACGCCGCTGCTGGTGCTGATCGCCAGCTACACCTTCTTTGGCCTGGACGCGCTGGGAGACCAGCTGGAGGATCCGTTCGGAACCGACGACAACGACCTTCCACTCGACGCCCTGGTGCGCACCGTTGAGCGCGAGCTTCTACACGCCATCGGGCGATCCGACCTGCCGCCGCCGCTGGCCCCGCTCCGTTATCGGCTCACCTAGGCGTTTACGTGCTGGGCGGCTTTGGAAAACTCGGCCTCGAAGTCCTGATCGCTGATGTCGCTTCGCGCCACCAGCAGGCTGCAATCGAGATTATCGACGATGTAGGCCCCGTTGGCGCCGCTCCACCAACGCTCAAGCAAGCTACGCTTGCGGTGACCGACCACGACCAAATCGGCGCGGACCTTTCTGGCGTAGTCTCCGATCTGCTGGGCCGGCTCGCCGCGAACCAGCGCGCCGGTTGAATCCAAGCCCAGCATCTCCAGCTTTCGAAGCCCTTCGTCGAGGACGGCGCGATAGGCTTCCAAGTGGCCGTGGGCCGCGCCGACATGCGCGCCCTCGGCGAGAGCCAAGCCGCCGCTTTCGGCCAGGACCGATAGCAGGAAGACCTTGGCGCCGCATCGCTTGGCCAGCAACGCGCCCTCTCGCAACGCCGCGCGCCCCGCCTTGGTGCTGTCATAGGCCAGAACAATCCGCCGATACATGATGAAGCCCTATTCCTTGCGCGCTCGGGCGCCGAACGCGGCGGCGCCGGAAACCGCCGACGCCAGCCTTCGAAACCGATCTTCTAATCTTGAACGAAATTGACAAGCTTGTTCAGCTTTTCGTTGACTCCGTCGCGGGCTCGCTCGCCAGGCGCTGCATGGACGCCGCCGCTCAGGCCGACATCATCACCCCCGAATGGAGCGCCATCTGCCCGCCATCGGCGTTGAGGATCAGCCCCGTGAGATAGGAGGCTTCGTCAGAGGCCAGGAAGGCGATCGCCTCGGCCTGCTCCTGCGCGGTCCCCATGCGCCCGAGCGGGACGCGTGCGATCCGGGCGCGCAGCCGCTCGGAAGCCATGCCATCGGCCCCGGTGGTCAGGTCGGTGGCCGTAATGCCCGGACACACGCAGTTGACCCGGAGGCCATAGCGTCCCCATTCGACCGCCAAGGACCGCGTCAGGCCGATCACGCCATGCTTGGAGACCACGTAGCCCAGTTGATGGGGCACAGCGGCCAGGCCGGCGATGGAGGCGACATTGATGATCGCGCCCCGCGCGGCCGGGATCATCGCCGCCTTGGCGACCGCCTTCGACCAGAAAAATTGCGAATAGAGATTGATGCGCAGCACCCGGTCCCAAGCCAGGAAATCCTCGGCGGGCGCGACGACCGACACGCCGGCGTTGTTCACTAGGATGTCGATCCGATCGCGGGCCTGCATCACCTCGGCGACGGCCTGCGCCGCCACCGTCTCGTCGGAGGCGTCGCCCGGTATGGCGAGGGCTTGGCCGCCCGCCGAGCGGATGTCGGCGACGCTCGACAGGGCGGCGGCCTCGTCAAGGTCGTTGACGGCGACGAACGCTCCTTGCGCCGCCAACAGCAGCGCCGTGACCTTGCCAATGCCGCCGCCGGCTCCCGTCACGATGGCGACCTTGTTTGCGAACCGCATGGTGACTCCGTCCTGAGCGTTCATCCCGTTAGGCCCGCGCCAGCTTGATCGAGGTCGGCGACACCTGGGCCGAGACTAGACTGGCGCGGCCGGCGATCAGGCCGGTGATGACCAGACCGGCCCCGATAACCACCACTAGGCCGGCGACGGCCTGGAACCCGCCCGTCCACTGGCGGACGAGCCCGACGCTGAGCGGCGCAAACGCGGCCGGGACGTAGCCCACGCTTTGGGCCATGCCTGACAGGTGCGATGCGACATGGCTGTTGGGCGAGCGCAGCAGGACCATGGTCAAGGCCAAGGCGAACAATCCCCCCTGAGCCAGCCCCTGGATGACCGCCCAGACCCAGACGCCGGAAAGCGGCGCCAGCAGCAGGCCCAATAGTCCGGCCGCCGCGGCCACCGAAAGCACGACCGCGATCATCGACTGAGCCGGCTTGCGCGTGGCGAGCGAGGGCACGGTGAGCGAGGTCGCCAACTGGACTACGATGAGGACGGACAGCACCAGTCCCGCCGTCACCGCGTCCAATCCCCGTTCCCGCAGGATCGGCGCCAACCAGCCCAGCACGCAAAACGCGAGCGCCGACTGCAGGCCCATGAACAGGGCCACGCTCCATGCCAGTCGATCGCGCCACAGGCCCACGACCGGTTCGACGACCAGATCGTCGCGCTCGACCTTTCGCCCCAGCTGTAGCGACCACAGCAGCAAGGCCCCCACCACCGGCGCCGCCCAGATCGACAGGCCCACGCGCCAGCCACCGCCCAGCGCGGTCTCGATAGGCACGGTGACGGCGGCCGCCAAGGCCGCGCCGCCCGAGATCGCCGTGACATAGGCGCCGGTCACGATTGCGGTCCGATCCTCGAAATCCCGCTTTACCAGGGTCGGCAGCAAGACGTTGGCTATGGCGATCGCCGCGCCGGCGAGGATGGAAAAGGCAAACAGGGCCCACACCGCCCCGAGCGCGCGCCCGGCGGTTCCAAGCCCGATCAGCGCCAAGGCGCCAAAAAGCGCGCGCTCGGTCCCCAGCCGATGGGCCAACCGCGGCGCCAAGGGCGCGCACAGGCCAAGACACAGCACCGGCAAGGTGGTCAGCAGCCCGACCTGCCAGGCGGTCATTCCGGTCTCATGCACGACCTCGGGCAAGCGCACCGACAGGCTGGCGAACACCAGGCGCAGGCAAAATGCGGCGCCGACAATGCTGGTCGCCAGCATGAGACGGCCGCTGGGCTTGATCTGCTGCATCGCTCGCCTCCTCACGCGCCATACGAGATTCTGCCGGCACGGGTTGCCACAGATCATTCGACGGTGAGAATATCAATCTAATAACAGATCGACGAGGAAACCATGCTGATCGACGTGCACGCCCACCTCTTCACGCCAGGCATGATGAAGCGACACCCGTTCTGGGGCCCCTTCATGAAGCCACAGGGCCTGACGGTCGGGCATTTCTCCCTGGGCACCAAGCAGCCCGCCAAGGCCAAGGACGACGCCGAGGCCGAAGCGAACCTGCTGGCCCGCATGACCCATTCGGCGAGACTGGCGGTCATGGAGCAGCGCGGCGTCGACAAGCTGGTTCTGTCCACGCCTTCGCACGCCTTCATGTACTGGGCCGGCGCGTTCGGCACCGAATACGCCAGGATCTGCAACGACGAACTCTCGGCCTTCTGCCAGGTGATGCCCGACAAGTTCGACTTCTGGGCCCACGCCAACTTGGCCGATCCGGATGCGGCGGTCGAGGAGATCGACCGCGCCGTGCGCGTTCTGGGCGCCAAGGGCCTTTGTGTCGGCGGCACTAATTTCGACGGGCTTCAAACCTACGACGAGCGCCTGTTTCCCGTCTGGGCCAAGCTGGCTGAACTCGATGTTCCCATCATGGTGCACGGGTTCAACCAGTCGATCTATCTGGGCGAGCGCCATCACGAGGATCGGTTCGAAACGACGTCCATCGTGGGCGACTGCGTCGATGAGACCCTGTTCTTCTGGTACCTGATCTGTGGTGGAGCCCTGGACGCCTTCCCGACTCTGAAGACCTACATCACCCACGCTGGCGGCATGGCGGTGTTCCAGCTGGGCCGGCTGTCTGAATTGAACGGGGCCATGGCCCCCGATGCGCGTAACCAGCGCCCGCTCATGGACTATATGAAGAACTTCTACTTCGATCTCGATGTCCACCACCCGGCCCTGCGGCGGGCCGTGGTGGAGGTGATCGGTCCAGACCAGCTGCTCTATGGCACCAACTTCGGCGGGGCCTACGACCATGGCGACCTCACCGCCGGGATCGACCTTTCCGAAGCCGATCGCGAGAAGATCCGCAGTGGCAACGCCATGCGGTTGCTCAAGCTCGATATGGGCCAGGCGGTGCGGGCCGCCTGATCCCGTCAAGCCGGTGGTGTCGGTCCGGCGATACGGCGCAAGGGCGTCGACATCGCTGGCCAGATCCCCGGGGACCGCCGGACGGCGCGCCCCGCGAGCCTTCGTCGATGTCACGAAATCAGCCCGTCGGCGCCGCCGGACGGCTGGGCCGGCGGCTTGCGCCGGCCATGTCGTCGGCCAAGGCTGGCTGGGCCGGGGGACCGCGGAAATCGGCGCGCGGCTCGGCCGAGAAGGGACACGTCAGGACCGCGAGGGCGGCCTCGAAGATGTCGCTGTGGTACTGTTGGTGGCTGACATAGCCGCCAGGCGACAACTTCAGCTTTCCGCCCAGCTCCGAAATGCCGTTTAGGAATATGCTAGCGCTCAATGCGAGCCGGCGACGAAACACGTCCGCCCCCAGATGCGACAGGCTTTCGCTCAATTTGCTGCGGATTTCGGTGGAGGCCGGCGAAATGTCGGCCGAGCGTTCGAACGGATGCTCCTCCGGTTCCAGCTGCATGACGGCGAGCGTGAAGCGCGCATAGTCCCTCATGGCCTGTACTTCCAACATCGTCACGAGCGGCGAGAACAGACAGCTGAGCAGCCGCGGCACGCTGAAATCGCCCTCGGCCCGCGCGACCTCGAGCAGGGTCTGGCGATGGGCTTCCATGGCCGGCAATCGCATCTCGGACACGGCCTGGATCAGGCCCAGCTTGGAGCCGAAGTAATGCTGAACCACGTAGTTGTTGGCCTGCCCCGCGGCCGTCGCCAGCTGCCGTAGCGAGACCCCGTCAAGACCGTGCTGACCATACAGGCGCTCGGCGACCAGCATCAGCTTTTGGGCGGTCTTGGGGTACTCCTGAAAACGTCTCGGCATGCTCGATCCTTGCCCGACTGCCAGCGAAAATAAAAGCCGGCGCTCGACGATCAGACGCCGAAACCCGCCTCATTAAGTCACTTGACTTATAGTAGGGATAAATCTTCCATGCCGCGAGGCGTTACGTTCGCTGCGGCGCGCCGCCTCAAACAGGCCTCGAGCGAGACCGCCCATGCGCTGGAAGGGATCGCGCTCCGCCAGCGTCCAGGGATGGCGGATGTGCGCGATGGCGGCGCGTGGACACGTGCGGAAGCAACCACCCTACGAGAACGGAAGATCCATGACACGTTTGACCGGCAAGACCGCTGTCATCACCGGGGCCGGCTCGGGGATCGGTCGCGCCTCGGCGCTGAAGTTCGCGGCCGAAGGCGCCGCCGTGGCTGTCACGGACATCCTGGGTGACACCGCCCAGGCCGTCGCCGAGGAAATTCGAAGCGCCGGCGGACGGGCCGTGGGCTTCGCGGTCGACGTCGCCGACGACCAGGCCTTGAAGGGTATGGTCGAGCGCGCCATCGCCGAGTTCGGCCACCTCGACATCCTGTTCAACAACGCGGTCAATACGGCGGCGGGCAAGCGCAAGCGAGACGTGGACTTCCTGGAGTTCGATCCAGCGGTCTTCCAGGAGATCGTTCAGGTCAACGTGCTGGGCGGGGTTTTGGCCTCCAAGTACGCCCTGCCGCACATGCTCGAGCGCGGCGGCGGCTGCATCCTGTTCACCTCCTCGACCAGCGCCCTGGGCGGGGATGTCGCGCAGTTTTCCTATGGCGCGTCAAAGGCGATGGTGAACTGGTACGTCAAAACCATCGCCACCAACTACGGCAAGCAGGGCGTGCGGTGCAACGCGGTGATCCCCGGGGTGATCGAGACCCCGGCTATGAAGGCGTGGGCCAGTCCCGAGATGCATTCGGCATTCATGAAGCTGCAGAACGCACCGCGTCTGGGTCGCCCCGAGGACATCGCCAACCTTGCCGCCTATCTGGCTTCGGATGAAGCCGCCTTCATGAACGGCGGACTGTACAAGTGCGATGGCGGGATGACCGCGCCTCTGCCCTTCGCCCAACTGCAGCTCGACTATCTGATCCCCCAGCACAAGCCAGCCGCCGATCGCGTGGCCCCTTGATCCGCGGCGCTGGCCGTCAGGACCGCGCCGTATCGGCTTCCGCCGCCGCCTCCAAGGCCTCCAAGGTTCGCTGGTAGGGTTTCAGCCCCGACCAGGTCAGCCAAAGGCCGAGAAGCGCGATGGGGCCGCCGACGACGGCGAGCGCATAGGGCAGCCCCGCATCGTCCTTAAAGACATGATCCGTGACCAGGGCGACCGACATCGGTCCAAAGCCGATGCCCACCAAGCCGCCGATGAGCAGATAGATCGCCACCGCCTTGCCTCGCATACGGTTCGGCGTAATCGCCTGCACGGCCGTCGGCGCGGCGGCTTGGGCCATCGCGAAGCCGGTGACGACCACCGTCAGCAAGGCGAAGCTGAGCCACGGCGCGCCGACGAGGGACCATAGGCTCACCGTTGGCAAGACCAGGAGCCAGGCCAGCATCGCCACGCGAAGCCGCGCGGCGGGCACGTGCTTGGCGGCCCAACGATCGCTGAGCCAGCCGCTGATCAGGGTCCCGACAAGGCCGCCGGCCGCGACCAGCACCCCGATGATCAAGCCCGAGGTCTTGGTCGGAATACCAAAGCGGCGATCAAAGAGGGTCGGCGCCCAGGCCAGGGTCCCATAGCCGATCACGGCGACCACGCCCGGATAGGTCAGCACGCGCGAAAAAGCGGCGGCATGGCGTTTGAGATAGCTGAAGAACTCTCCCCAGCCGGCGCTCGTCTTCGACAGAAGCACGCTCACCGCGTCCCGGCGCGCGGGCTCGCGGATGGTCAGCAAGAGCAGGGCCAGCGCCAGACCCGGCGCGCCAGCGACCAGAAAGGTCAACCGCCAGGGCGACATCAGCCCAACGCCCGGCAGGTTGAGACCCGCATCGGGGATGATCCGTGCGATCAGCGCGCCCAAAATCAAGGATGCGCCCGAACCAATGGCCAAGGACAGATAGTAGACGCTGAACGCGCGCCCCCTCCGTTCGGGCGAGACGTAGTCGGCGATTATCGAATAGGCGGCCGGCGCTAGCACGGCCTCGCCGATCCCCACGCCCATCCGGGTCAACACCAGCGCGTCGTAGCTCTGCGCAAAACCCGACAGAACCGTCATCACACTCCACAGAACCATGCCGACGATGATCAGATTTCGCCGGATCGTGCGGTCGATCAGCCAGCCGAACGGCAGCCCGGCGAAGGTGTAGAAGAGGGCGAAGGCGTATCCCTGAAGGAAGCTGAAGGCGGTGTCGGAAATGCCAAACTCGGCGCGGATGGGGCGCACCAGCAGCGCGGGCAGCTGCCGGTCCAGTTGCGAAAGCAACGTCGCCACGAACAGGACGCCGATCACGTACCAGGCATAGCGGATCGGGGGATAGGGCGTCTCGGTCGCCGTCGCGCTCGCCTGTCCATGCATTGTCCGTATCCTCCGCCGATAAACGCCCTTTGGGGGCCCCGGGCGCTCCGTCGCAGAGTCGACGTCGCCTCTTTCGCCTCGCGCGCTCAAAGGCCGCGACGCGTCAGACGATAGGCGATCGGGCCTCGGCGCTGTCAAGGTTTGTTTTGACAGCCGAATTACGTTCGCGTTAGAGAATGCACTGAACACTATCGACCAAACCGTTCAAAAAATGCGATAGTCGCGCCCGGGAACGCACATGGCTCGAAGAGCTCCGCCAGGGGGCCTCGACGCAGGAGGAAATCAGATGCTGATCGATCTTCACGCTCACGCCCCGCTGCCGGGCTACTACAACCAAGATCCGCACTGGGGCCCCTTCTTCGAAAAGCATGACGACGGCCATATCCGCCTGCGGGTCGGCGAATGGGTGCTGACTCTGGGCTCGCCCGAGCGTCGCGCCGCGGTCAAGCGGGGCGAGACGATGGAAGTGGCCGAGTTCATGTCGAAGTGGAACGATCCCAAGCACCGCCTGGCCGGCATGGACGCTCTGGGCCAGGACGCCCAAGTCCTCTCGGTGCCGTCGCACTGCTACATGTACTGGGCCGAGCCGGAGTTCGCCAACCGGTTCTCGACCACGGTCAATGACACCCTGGCCGAATACTGCAGCCGCTCGGACGGCCGGTTGATGATGTGGGCCACGGCCGCCCTGCAAGACCCGGTCAACGCGGCCAAGGAAATCCGTCGCGCCTGCACCGAGCTGGGGGCTAAGGGCCTCAGCGCCGGCGGTTCGAACTTCGGCGGCCTCGAGTTCGACGATCCGCGCATGGACCCGATCTGGGAGACCCTCTGCGACCTCGATCTGCCGATGTTCGTACACGGCTACAATCAGTCTGTGACCTGGGGGTCCAAGGCCAACACTGACAAGTACGAGACGACGGCCATCGTCGGCATGAACTATGACGAGACCAAGTGCTTCTGGTACCTAATCTGCGGCGGCGTCCTCGATCGCTTCCCTAAGCTGAAGGTCTATATCACCCACGCGGGCGGCTTCGTGCCCTACCAGCTTGGCCGTCTGGCCCAGACCATCAAGAACCTGGACGTGGTCCACAACAAGAAGGACCTCGAGGAGTATCTGCCGAACTTCTGGTTCGATCCGGAACTGCATGAACTGCCGATGCGTCAGGCCCTGGTCGAGGTCATCGGCGCGGACCGGCTGGTCTATGGCACCAATTTCGGCGGCAGCGACGCGATCCGTGGCGACCTTACCGACGGCCTGCGGATTTCTCCGGAAGATCTCGAAAAGATCCGCTGGAAGAATGCGGTCGACCTGCTGAATATCGACCTGGACAAGATGGGTCGGGCGACCAAATCGATCGCCGCCTAATTCCAGTCTCCGGCGCGGCGGCTCCTTGAAGAGCCGCCGCTTGCCGTTCCGAGCCGTCGCCAGCTTGGCGCGAGGTCCAGGACCCCATGACCCATCCGACCGACTGCAAGATCTGTGGAATGCTGCATGCCGCGGCGGCCGAAGACGTCGTGCTTGCCGGCCCGCATTGGGCCGTCGTGGCCATGCAGGATGTCCCCGGAATGCTGATGGCCTTCACCCGCGATCATGATCGCGGCGTGGGCTTCCTGTCGGATGGAGCCGCGGCCGAGCTTGGCCCGTTAATCAACGCCCTTTCCGCCAGACTGGTCGCGACCGGGGCGTTCGAAAGGACCTCCGTCATCTATCTGGGCGACAGCAACGCCCATACCCATTTCATGCTGCTGGGTCGCAAGCCTGGGGATGAGCGCGTGTTCGACAATGCGCCCCTGCTGGCTCGGTTCACCGCCAAGGACCGCGATCGCGCGCGGGCCATCGTCGCCGATTTGCGCGACGCCCTTGGCGGGACGCTCGCGCCCGCCGCCGCCTCAGCCTAGCCAACGTCGAGGAAAGCCGATGAAACTTGCTCGATGCACGGATGGCGGCGACGCGTTCTGGGCGCTCGTCGATCCCGACGCCGACACGGCTCAGCCGATCGCCGGCGGCGTGTCGGACTGGGGACCCGATGTGACGCGGGGTGGCGGCCAGGACGCCCTCACCTTCAAGGGCCCGATACGCGCCCTTTCGTCGCTACGCCTGCTGGCGCCGTGCGAGAACACCAGCAAGGTCGTCATCGCCGGCGCCAACTACAGCAAGCATCTGGTCGAATTCGGCGTCGCTGCGCCAACCCAGCCCATCGCCTTTCTCAAGGCGTATGGCGCCTTGATCGGCGCCGCCGATCCGATCCGCTATCCGCCGCTGACCGAGCAGCTGGACTATGAGTGCGAGCTCGTTGTGGTAATCGGCGACGCGGCGATCGACCTGGACGATCCTCTCGCCTGCGTGCTCGGCTACACGGCGGGCAATGATGTCAGCGCGCGAGATCTGCAGCGCAGCGGCCCGCCGGGCATCGGCATGGACCTCTATGCCGCCAAGAGCCAGGACAAGGCCACGCCGGTCGGCCCGTGGATCGTCACCCGTGATGAATTTGCGCCGGGCAGTCCGGCCTTGCGCCTGTCGACGACGGTCAATGGCGAAGTCCGGCAAGACGGCACCACCGCCGACATGACGTGGGACGTTCCCGAGCTGATCCGGTTCGTGCATCAGCGTGTTAGCTTCGGCGTCGGCGACCTGCTGTTCACCGGCACCCCCGAGGGCGTGGCCCAGGCGTCCGGCCGCTATCTCAATCCCGGCGACCTGGTCGAGGTCTCGCTCGAGGGCGTGGGCGTCCTGCGAAATCAGATTGCGTCCCGCGCCGGCTGACGCCCGCTCATCTCGCTTTGCGCGCGTTCAGGATCTTGTCGACCGTCTGCTGCAGCCTTAGCGCCAAGGGTTGGCCCTCGCGAGGGGAGACCACGGTCTCGCTGAGCGCCAGACGCACCATCATCTCGGCGATGGCGCTGCGATCGACCGAGACACCGATATCTTTCTCCCAGGCGTCGAACACCGTTTCCAGCGCCGACAATACGCGCGCGATGAAATGGTCGAAGTTCGACTCGAAGTACTGCAGCACGAACGCGGGCTCGACGTGCAGGAACTGAGACCCTCTGCGGGTCTCATTGTTGGAGACGCTGTAGCGCAGAAAGGCCCCGAACCGTTCGGCCGGCGTTTCGCATCCCTCCATCGCGTGGCTCAACTCGTCATCGGTCTCGGTCCTGAGCCGCAGCAGCACCGCTTCCAGGACCGCTTCCATCGACGGGAAATACCGATAGAGCGTCCCGCGCGAGACGCTGGCTTCGTCGCAAACCTCCTGCGCGGTGATCCGAGGGGTGCCATGGTTCATCATCACGTTCTGCGCGGCGTTGATGATGTTCTCGATGGTCTTGGCCGCCCTCGGGTCGGGTCGGCGCGGACGAACGGCGACGTTGGAAGCGGAAGCTTCCGCGCCGCTGGCCGAGCGCCTGGCCAGGATGTCCGGACGAGCCGTCCGGGCGCTGAAGGTCATGCTTGGGGTGCTCCGATATACAATCTTCAGCCTAACTTGCGTCGCCTCGGCGCGCAAACCGCGTACGGCCCGCTTTCGGAAAATAAACGAGACAAAAACCGGAGTTTTGACTAGAAAATATCGACATCGGACAGCTCGTCAGAAGCTTCGAGGAAACATCGGACATGCATATCGATCTGAGCGCCAAACGGGTGATTGTGACCGGCGCGAGCCGAGGAATCGGGCGGGCCACGGCCGCGGCCTTCGCCCGCGAAGGCGTGCGGCTGGCGATCTGCTCGCGCAACCCCGACACGCTGTCGGCCGTCGCTGAAGACATGCGCGTGCTTGGCGCCGCGGAGGTCATCGCAGTCGCGCTCGATGTGCGCAATACCGCCGCCGTTCGCGCCTTCGTCAATCAGGTCGCCGAAACCTGGGGCGGCGTCGACGTGCTGGTCAACAACGCCGGCCAGGGCAAGGGCGGCAGCCTCGAAACCTTGGAGCCCGAGGATATCCTCGACCACGCCAACAACATCCAGATCGCCCATTTCCGGTTCGTCCAGGCGGTCGTGCCTCACATGCGCGCGCAACAGTGGGGGCGGATCATCAACATCAACGCCCTGGCCGGGGCCCTGCCGACGCCGGACGGCATTCCCTCGGTGACCAACCGCGCCGCGGGGATCGCCCTGGCCAAGCTCTTGGGCCAGCAGCTGGCCAAGGACAACATCCTGGTCAACAGCCTGAACATGGGTTGGATCGATACGGGCCAGTGGGATCGCCACTACAAGGAGATGCCCCCGTCCATCTCGCGCGAGGAGTTCCTCGAAATGGTGGTCAAGGTCGTGCCCCTCGGTCGGTTCGGCCGTCCCGAGGAGGTGGCCAATGTCTGCCTGTTCTTGGCCAGCGACCTTGCGACCTTCCTGAGCGCGGCCTCGATCGATGTCTCGGGCGGCCTACAGGGCGCGATCGCCTACTATCCCACCCTCAAGCGCGAAATGCAGGAAATGGGGCTGGAGCGTCAGGCCACTCTCGAAGCGGCCTCCGCCGCCTAGGGCCCCACCGCGCCGGGTCGTCATCCCCGCACCGCCGCGGGGATGACGCATCGCGGCCTTGGAGAGGCCCGGCTTAGTGGGCTTCGCTTTGCGGATAGATCGCCAGGCGCGCGATGGTCGCGTGGTCGGGCTGCTCAAGCATGAACCGGATGGCCCGAGCGATATCTTCGGGATCGAGCGCGACCGGATCTTCAATCTTCGCCGCCGCCATCATCCTGTCGAACATCTCGCTTGAGGTCGAACCCGGCGCGATCGATCCGACCTTGACGCCAGCGCCGGCCAGTTCGATCCGCAGCGATTGGGTGAAGGCCTCGAGCGCATGCTTGAGCCCCCCATAGACGCCGCCCGCCCGGGAGATCAGGTAGGCGCTGATGCTCGACACGTTGATGATCGCGCCAGACGACTGACCGCGAAACTCTCGAGCGAACACGTAGGACGAGCGCACCACGGCCTCGAAGTTAACCCGGATCATGTAGCTGACGGCGTCGAGATCGATGGTGTCCATCGTTCCGACGGCCATGACCCCGGCATTGTTGATCACCACGTCGGCGCGCCCAAATCGCGCCTTGGCCAACGCCAGAAGTTGCTCTGGAACATCGGGCTCGGCGATATCCGCCGCCAGCAAGGCGCTGGGGCCCGGCAAGGTCGCGGCCAGCGCCTCGAGCTTCTCCAGCCGGCGGCTCGTCAGCACCAGATTGCACCCGGCGTTGCTCAGATCGAGCGCCGTCGCCGCGCCAATGCCGGCGGAGGCCCCGGTCAGGACGACGGTTTTTCCCTTCAACTCCATTGGCCGGGCGCCTTTCTCATGCCTTCGATAGTGGGCCGCATGTCGGCCACGCTGGGCAGGTGCGCGGTGAACCCGCCGTCGACGGAGAGGATCTGGCCGGTGACGTAGGAGCTGAGGTCGGACGCCAGGAACACCACCATGTTGGCGATGTCGCGCGGGGTCCCCAGGCGCGGCACCAGGCAATGGCTCAGGAAGATGTTCTGGATGTGCGCGGGCAGCCGTTGCTCCATGCCCGGCTGGATAATCAGACCTGCGGCGATGGCGTTGACCCGCACGCCCTTGGGGCTATATGCGGTCGCCAGGTGACGGGTCAGGGCGTTCACCGCGGCCTTGCCCGCCGCATAGGCGAAATTGCTGACGTCGCCCGAAAGGGACTGGCCCGACGAGATGTTGACAATCGATCCGCCGCCCCGCGCCAGCATCGACGGGATGGCGTGCTTGCAAAACAGCATCGGCGCGCGGGCGTTGATCGACTGGACCTGATCCCAAAGCTCGACGGGCATCTCAGGGATGTCCAGGTCGCGGGATGAAAAGCCCGTCGCGCCGGCGTTGTTGTCGAGGATGTCGACGCCGCCGAAGGTCGCGACGGCGAACTCGACCACCGCCCGGATGTCGTCCTCGTCGGTGATGTCCCCGACCTTGCAGGCCACCTCGTGACCTTGCGCCTGCAAGCGATCGGTGACCGCTGAAAGCTCCGGAGCCCGAAGGTCGGTCAGCACGACCCGCGCGCCCTTTTCGGCCAGCGCCAGCGCCGTCTCCGAGCCGATAGAGCCGGCCGCGCCGGTGACCAGCGCCACCTTGCCGTCCAGTAAACCCATCTGTGTCTCCCCTTGGACGGCTCTAGCCGCCTTGTTGTTCCATCTCCGCGACGTTCGGCGGTCGCGACTGGTAGCCTGGCATGTGCAGACCGCCATCGACGTTGATCAGTTCGCCGGTCACGAAGCGCGACATCTCCGAGGCCAGGAACACCGCGACGGGCGCGATATCCTCTTCAGGGTCGCCGTTGCGCAGCAGAGGCTTGCGCGAGGCCGCCATCTCGGCGAAGCCCGGCATGGCCTCGGCCATGCGGTGAAAGACCGTGCCCATCGCCGCCGGCGACAGCAGGTTGACCCGGATGTTGAACCGCCCCCACTCGTGGGCGGCGCTGCGCGTGAGGCCGCGGAGCGCCGATTTGGTGATGTTGTAGTCGGCGTTCAGCCAGGCGGCTGTCTCCACGTCGATCGAATAGAAGTTGATGATCGAGCCGCCGCCGCGGGCGGCCATGTGGGGCCGCGCGGCTTGCATGGCCCACCACCCCGCCCAGAGCCCCGAATGCAGGGTGCTGTCCAGCATCTCGTCGGTCTTCTGCTCGAGCAGGACCTTGGGGCTGAGGGTGAAGGCGTTGTTGACGAGGATGTCGAGGCCGCCGAACAGATCGACCGCCTTCTGCACCGCGCCCTGGATCTGGTCCTTGACGCGCACATCGGCCTTAATCACTTCGGCCCGCCCGCCCAGCTCCTCGGTCAGCTCCGCCTTGATGGTCGCGCAATAGTCCTCGTTGAATTCGGCGACCAGGACGGTCGCGCCTTCCCGGATGAAACGGCGGGCGATGCCGCGGCCGATGCCGCCGCCGCCGCCCGTGACCAAGGCGACCTTGCCGTCGAGCAGCCCCATCAGCGCAGCTCCTCGGGCGTGCGGATGGTCGTGCCGAGGATGGGCCCGACCAGCTGGTGCCCCCAGTAGCTCAGGCGCTCGGCGTTCAGTTCGAAGGGATCGCCGGGCCAGGGGTGGGTTTCGGCGATCACTTCGACGGCGAAGCCCGAAGGGCTGAAGTGGTAGAAGGAGAAATGCGGGTCCTGGGTGTGTTGCCCCAGGGTCATCTGCACTTGGATCTGGCGCTTGTTGACGATGTCCCAGGTTTCGCCGACATCACGAAGATCGCCGGTCAACAGGCCGATGTGCTGGATGCCCATCCGACCGGGGGCGTGGCCATAGCCGATGTCGTGGCTGGTCAGGTTGTTGAGCCCGGCGCGATAGAACCCGGTCCGGCCCTTGCCCGCGCCCGATCCATACCATTGGAAGCCCATGATATTGATCAGGAAGTCGTCCAGCTCCGGGCCATATTCCGGGGTCATCACCACGACATGGCCAAAGCCCCGGCCGTAGGTGTTGAAGCCGCCATGGCGACGGCCCGGCACAAACGAGCCAGGCTCGCCCTTCTGGCCGTAGAACAGCTCGTACTGATAGCCCACGGGATCCTTGAATCGGACCACATCGCGCACCCCGCGGCGAACCTTGAGGTCATCGCCGCCCTGCTCCAAGGCGATGCCCGCGTCCTGGAGCTTCTTGACGGCCTTTTCGAACGCGATCCGGTTGACGCATTCCCAGCCGATATAGGCCAGCTTGTCGATCGGCCCAGGCTGGAAGGCGAAACGATAGCGCCGATCGTCCATCTTCAGATAGAGCGCGTCCGGCTCGTCCTCCGGCGAGGGCGCGATGGCCAGACCCAGGACTTCGGGTCCGTAGCTGCGCCAGGCCTCGATGTTGGGGCTTTCAAAGCCCAGATAGCCGATACCCCGGATATCCATGGTCCAGTTCCTCGTCTTGTCGCTTGGCTAACAGGCGGTCGTGCCGCCATCGATGATGATGTCCGCACCGGTGATGAAGGCCGCTTCGTCGGTGGCCAGGAAGGCGGCCATGCCGACGATATCCTCCGGCTCGCCTGGACGGCCGAGCGGAATATTGGCGGTCAGCTGGGCGCGGACGGTGGGGTTTTCGACAAAGGCGCGCGTTCCCGGCGTGACGACGAAGCCGGGGCTGATGCTGTTGGCGCGGATGCCGACCGCGGCGCCCTCCAGCGCCATCTGCCGGGTCATCGCCACCACACCGCCCTTGGTGGCGTTGTGGGCGATGGTTCCGTTGCCGCGCGAGCCCTGCCATCCCGCCGTGGACGCCACATTGATAATCACCCCGCCGTGCTTGGCCAGATGGGGCCAGGCGAACTTCGTCGTCAGGAAGACGAGGTCGAGCTCGTTTCGCAGGGTGTAGCGCCAGTCCTCGATCGAAAGCTCGGCGATCGAGCCGAACTTCGCGGCCGAGGCGTTGTTGTAGAGAATGTCGATCTTGCCGTAGTCGGCGACGGCCTGGTCGATCCAGGCCCGCGCGCCGTCAGGGTCGCCAAGATCGCAGGCCATGGTGGTCATGCGCCCTCCCGTCTGGGCGACCAGCCGCGCGGTCTCGGCGTCGGCCTCGGCGTTGACGTCGCATCCGGCGACCACCGCGCCCTCCGCGACGAACCGAAGCGCGGCGGCCCGGCCCTGGCCGCCCCCCGTGCCTGAGATGAGCGCGACGCGCCCTTCCAGTCGACGCGTCATGCCGGTCCTCCGCTCGCCGCATCACGCGCGTCCAGCTCGAGGCGGATGGCCGCATGCTTTTCGCGCGTCAGCGGATAGGTGAAGGCCAGCCAGGCTCCCAGGAGAAACAGCGCCGCCGAAGGACCCGCGAACACCATTTCCAAGCCGGAGATGGCTTGTGGGGTGTTCGCGCCCAGAAGCGCGGGCTTGTAGCCGACCAGAGCCAGGGCGGCGAAGGCCAGGCCGACCGCCAGGGCGCCGCCCAACTTCCAGCTGCTGATCAACAGCGCATAGAGCACGGCGGTTTGATCCGAGCCGGATTCGAGCCGCAGTTCGTCGCCCGCATCGGCCATCATCGCGCGTGGCAGCAGGTTGAAGGCGCCGAACGACAGCCCCCAGCCCATCATGCCCACCGCCATCGCCGGCAGATTGTGGTCAGGCAGGAAGATGAACGCCACGCTGACGATGGCGGCCAGAAGGCCCGATATTCCAAGCACGAAATGCTTGTCGAGCCGCCGCGCCAGCCAGGCTACGGCGGGTACGGTGATCATGGCCGTGACCACCTGGGCGATCAGAACGACGCCGACGGCGCTGCGCTCCAGCCCCTTGGCGGCGGTCACGAAGAACACCAGCATCGCCGAGGCGGTGCCAAACCCAAGGCCAAACAGAAGGTCGATGGCGGCGATCCTGAAGACGGCTTTGCGGCCGACCACGGCCAGATAGGCTTTGATCCCGACGATATGCCTTTGGGTGACGAGCGTGGTCTCCGGGACGCGCCAGGCGGCCAAAGCCACCGCCGGCGCGGTCAGGACGATGATGATCCACCCCATGAGCTGGGTGGGCGGCAAGCCGGTCCCGCCAAGCTTGGCCGAGATGATGGGAAAACCCATCACGGTCAGAATGCCCAGCAGAGAGGCGAACTGAAGCCAGGCATAGACCCGCGAGCGCTCGTCGTAGCCAGCCGCCAGGCCGGAGGCGAGCGCCAGTTGCGCCAGCGACAGGACAGACCACCCCAAGAAACTGGCCGTCAGGGTCACCAGCAGATAGACGGGTCCCACGCCTGGCTTGGCCATGAACAACAGATAGACGGCCAACATGAGCGCCGGCGCGCCCAGGACCAGCCATGGGCGATAGCGGCCCCAGCGGGTGTGGGTTCGATCCATCGCCGCGCCGAGCAGCGGGTCAACGACGATGTCGAACACGCGCACGCTGGTGAAGATCAGGCCGATCAACGCCAGCGGCAGGCCCAGAACCGTCGCATAGTGTTCCGGAATCATGACGACGAGCGGCAGCGACAGCGCCGTTAGCGGCACGCCCAACAAGGACAGCGACAATAGCCCGGGCAGCCTGGGCCGGCCGGACGCGCGGGCTGGGGCGGCGACCGCGCTGCTCGCGGCGTCTGGGACGGCCGTCATCCCTCAACGGCTTCCACGACGATGGCGCCTTGGGGGCAGGACTCTGCGCCTTCGATCGCCCGTTCCAACAGCTCGGCGGGCACGATGTCGGTGGTCACAACCACAAGCCCCCCCTCGAGCTGATAGATCTCGGGGCAGATCTCCACGCAGGTGCCATAGCCGCAGCAGGCGCTTCGGTCCGCCCTGACGCGATGCGGGGTCGCTTCTGAACTCATAACCTTCCTCCGTGCCGGGCGCCCCTTTGGGGCTTCTCCGGAGGGCCAGCGGCCCGTCGTTCCTCACTGAATCGAACAGTTGCATTTTCTATACAGAAATGCCACCTCTGTTCAAAATTATATGGCGCCTAGCGCTGCGGAGGACACCCATGCTGGACCGGACACGGACGACGCTTTCCGACGGGACGACGATCGACGACTTGATCAACGTGCAGACGCGCGAGGTCCAACTTCGGGCGATCTCGGACCCGGAACTCTACGACATCGAGATGCGCAAGGTGTTCGGGAAGACCTGGCTGTTGCTGGGCCATGAGAGCGAGATCCCGAACTCGGGCGACTTCATCACGCGACTGATGGGCTCGGACCCGGTGCTGATCACGCGTCAGAAGGACGGCTCGATCCGGGTTATGCTCAACGTGTGCCCGCACCGGGGCATGCGCGTGTGCACCAGCGACGCGGGCAACGCCAAGGTTCACACCTGCATCTATCACGGCTGGGCGTTCAAGAACGACGGCGACTTCATTGGCGCGCCCGTCGCCGCCGAGCAGATGCACGGCACGATTCTGCCCAAGGAAAAGCTCGGCCTGACCCAGGCGCGCACCCACCTCTACGGGGGCCTGATCTTCGCGACCTGGAATCTCGACGGCCCCTCGTTCGACGAGTTCCTCGGCGAGATGAAGTGGTACTACGACATGCTGTTCCAGCGCACGGATCGGGGCCTGGAAGTTCTCGGCCCTCCGCAGCGCTTCACGATTAAAGCCAACTGGAAGACCGCCTGCGAACAGTCGGCCGCCGACGGCTTCCACACCCTGACGCTGCACCGTTGGCTTGGCGAGTTCGCCAAGTTCGGCGATGGCGACCTGACCACCTCGATGTACGGCACCGAAGTCAGTTCGCTCCAGGGCCATGCGCTGCGGTGCATGCCCGCCGCCAACAAGTTCAAGCAGGCCGCCGGCTTCCGCGACGGGAACCTGACGCTCGAGGAGAAGCTGGCGATCGTGCCGCCGCCCGGCATCACCAAGGAAATGCTGCCCCAGCTGATCCGCAACCTGACGCCTGAACAGCTGGGCCTGCTGGTCGACAGTCCGCCGCAGGTCGGCGGGATGTTCCCCAACGTCCTGATCGCCTTCATCTATGTGCCTCAGCCCGATGGCGAGATCATCGGCCTGACCTCCCTGCACACCTATATTCCTAAGGGGCCGGACGAGCTGGAGTTCTGCAACTTCATCCTGGCCGAGAAGGACGCCCCCGAAGAGCACAAGCAAAAGGCCCTGCAATTCGCGGTCCGGATGCTGGGCACCTCGGGCATGGTCGAGCAGGACGACTCCGACACCTGGCCCCACATCACCCAAACGGCCAAAGGCGCGGCCGCGCGCAACATCACGATGAAGTATCAGGCCGTCTGCACCACGCCTCCGCGGGCCGACTGGCCCGGCCCGGCCCTGGTCTACGAAGGCTTCACCAAGGACGACACCCAGTGGAACTGGTGGCTGGCCTACCGCGACCTGATGAACAGCTCGCTCTGATCATCGCCGCCATCATCAGGACCTGACCGCCATGACCATCGACGTCACCGCTACCGCCGACACCGCCGTCGCGCCGGACGCTTTCCGAGCCAATCGCGTGCCCGTGGGCTCGCCCGCCTATAATCAAATCGCCGAGTTTCTCTATGAGGAGGCCTGGCTGCTCGACGAGATCCGGCTCGCCGAATGGGTCGAGCGCCTCGACACCGATCTGCGTTACACCTGCCCGGTGCGCCAAACCCGGCCCCTGAGCCAGAACGCGGCCTCCATCGTCCGGACCGTGATGCACTTCGACGAAACCTACGCCTCGATCCGAGGCCGGGTCGGACGCATCACCGACACCCGCAGCGCCTGGGCCGAGGATCCGCCGTCTCGCACGCGACGTCTGATCACCAACATTCTGGTCGAATCGACGGACAATCCCGACGAGTTCGAGGTGAAGAGCTATCTGCTCTGCAGCCGCAGCCGCTTCGAGGAAACCAATCTGCTGTTCCTCAGCTGCGTCCGCCACGATCTGCTGCGACGCCATGGCGCCAGCTTCAAGTTGGCGCGGCGGGAAATCATCGTCGACCAGACGGTGCTGGGCTTCCCGAACCTCGCCATCTTTCTCTGAGCTGACACAGCTCTGATCGGCGGCGGTCTGGCTCACCAGACCGTCGCCGATCTTGGTTCCAAGACCAATCCAGGATTTGCCACATGCGCGCCGCCGTCATCTCCGGCAACGGAGTCGCTCCGGTCCTTCAGGATTTTCCCGAACCGACGGCGCGGGTGGGATCGGTCCTTATCGATGTCGACACCGCCGGGCTCGGAGGCTGGGACGTCCTGGGCGCCTATCGTCTCGGCGTTGAATATCCTTGCGTCATCCGCGGCGAGGGCGTTGGCCGCGCCGAGGATGGACGGCGGGTCTATTTCGGCGAACGCTCGATCGCGCCGTGGGGGGCCTGGGCGGAAAAGACCCTGGTTCCGGCGGCGGAGGTCTGGGATGTTCCCGACGACATCGACGATCGCACCGCCATCACCATGGGCATCGCCGGCACCGGGATTCTGGTGCCGTTGGAAGCGGCTAACATCCAGCCCGGGGAGAGCGTACTGATCCTCGGCGCCACGGGCGTCCTGGGACAGATCGGCCTGCAGTTGGCCCGAAGCCTCGGGGCGGGTCGCATCGTGGCCGCAGCCCGCAACCCAGCCGCCCTGGATCGGCTCGTCGAACGCGGCCTGGCCGACGCCGGCGTCGCCCTGGGCGGTGAGAACGACACCGAAGCGCTCAAGGCCGCCAGCGGCGGGGACGGCTTCGACATCGTGCTCGATCTTGTGTTCGGCAAGCCGTTCTTGTCGGCGGTCAAGGCCACCAAGTGGGGCGCGCGGCTGATCACCATCGGCACGGGCGCGGGCCGGGTGGTCGAACTCAACATCGGCGACCTGCTGTTTCGCACCCTCACCTGCATCGGCACCGGACAACGCCCGCCCGCCGATCGCGAAGCGATCTGGCGGCGGCTGCTGGCGATGCAGAAGGCTCAGAAGCTGATCATCGACTACGTCGACTATGACTTCGCCGACGCCGCGGCGGCCTGGGCCGCCCAGGTGTCAGGCCCCCACGCTAAGATCACCGCGAAGGTGCGCTAGGCGCCATGGCGAAGGGCCCTCCCCCCCTTCGCCATGGGCGGCGGACCTCAGTCCGCCGACAGCGCCTTGTCCACCGCGGTGACCAGACGCGGGTCGGCCGCGTCGATATCCGGCGCGAACCGGTCGATGACCTGGCCATCACGACCGACCAGGAATTTTTCGAAATTCCAGACCACCTCGCCCGGACCGCCCGTGGCGATACCATAGCCTTTCAGCCGCGCGCGCATCGGCCCATCGCCGGTCGCCTCCGGCTTCAAGGCCGTCAGCCCCGCGTACAGCGGATGGATGTCGTCGCCCTTGACGCTGATCTTGGCGTAGAGCGGAAAGGTGACGTCGTAGCTGGTCTTGCAGAAGCTGGCGATTTCGTCGTCGGCGCCCGGTTCCTGGCCGTTGAAGTTGTTGGCCGGGAACGCCAGCACCTCCAGGCCCTCGGCCTGCTTGGCGCGATAAAGCGCCTCGAGCCCCTCGTATTGCGGCGTCAATCCGCATTTGGAAGCGACATTGACGATCAGCAGAACCTTACCGGCGTGGTTGGCCAGCGTGTCCGGTTCGCCGCCGATGCGGGTCAAAGGGATGGCGGTGATCGCGTCGGTCATGGGGACTCCATTGATTGCCTGCGGCGCTTGCCGCCGTCAGCGCGCAGCCTAGCAAAGCGCCATCGGCATCGCGCGTCGAAATTAAATTCCGCCATCAGAATTCTTAAGGAACGCGCCCGATGAGCCGTGCGCCGATCGATATTATCCGGACCTTTCTGGACGCCTGGTCCGAGGGGCCCGAGCGGCTCGAGCAGGCGATCCGCGATCTTTTTCGGGCCGACACGGAATGGACCAATATGGGCCTGTCGCGCACGGTCGGCGCCGACGAGGCGCTGGCGCTGGGCGCGCAGTTCGAGGCCAGCATGGGCTATGCGACAATCATCGTGGAAACACTGCATATCGCCGCGACGGGCAATGTCGTCCTGACCGAGCGCGTTGATCGCCTCCTGGCCGCCGACGGGCGCGAGATCGGCGCCTTCTCGATCGCGGGCGTTTTCGAGTTGGACGACGACGGCCGGCTCGTTCGATGGCGAGACTACACCGACCCGGGCGCCGTCAGCGCGATCCACGGACACTGAAGGACCCAAAGCCAAATTCCCATGGACTTCTCTTCTAGAATACTATTCTGCATTTGAAATAATCTGAGTCCGCACAGCGGGCCGAACTTCCGGGAAGGAACACCGATGAGCACCGCCCAGATGGCTCCCAACAAGGATCTTGCCGACGGCTTCGCCCAGGTCGGCGCCCTGTTCGCGGGCAACGACAAGAACCTCGAGGCGATCTATCGCCACCATCGAAACAACCTGCCCGTGATGGAGGGCGACATCTGCGCCGAGCTGGGCGCGGCCTCCTTCGCGGGCCAAACGGGCCGGCCGATCTATACGATCTTCAAGCACGCCGACGTGATGAAGGTGTTGCGCGACACCAAGACCTTCACGAGCGGGATCCTGATGGAGACGGGCCTGGGTCCGTTCCTCGACGGGCTGATGATCACGGGGCTGGACGGCGATGAGCACCGGCAGCTACGCGGCATCTTGCAACCCTCGTTCACGCCCGCGGTCATGGAAGAATGGCGCGAGACCTATATCCGCCCCCTAATCAAGCGCTCGTTCGTTGAGCCGCTCGTGCCGCTGGGCAAGGCCGAGCTGATCGGCAGCGTCGGCGTGATGTTCCCCATTCACGTGGTCTACGCTGTCCTGGGCTTCCAGGACGACGATCCCGCTGCGCTCGAAGCCTTCGCCACCAAGGCGCTGAAAGTGCTGGGCGGCATGGCCAACGACCCGGAGGCCAAACGCGCGGCGTTCCAGGCCTTCCAGGAGCTCTATGACCCGACCCTGGCCGCCGTCCAGGCCCGCCGGGCTTCCGGCGCCGAGGGCGCGGACCTGATCAGCCGCCTGATCCGGGCCGAGTTCGAGGGTCGAACCCTGAACGATCATCAGATCACCAATTTCGTGCGGATGATGCTGCCCGCCGCGTCGGAGACCACCTCCAGGACCTTCGCGATCATGATGACCCACCTCTTCGACCACCCCGAGGTGCTCGAGCGCCTGCGGGCGGATCGGACCTTGATGCGGAAGGTCTTGGACGAGAGCGTCCGCCACGACGCGGTCGCCACGTTCAAGGTCCGCGAGTGCCAGACCGAGGTCACGCTGCAGGACGTGACCATCCCCAAGGGCGCGATCATTTCGGCCTGCGTCGCCTCGGCCAACCGCGACGAGGCCGTGTTTGACAATCCCGACGCGTTCGACATCGACCGCAAGCAGATGGCGGCCTTCGGGTTTGGTTTTGGCGCCCACATGTGCGTCGGGATGTGGCTGGCCAAGGTGGAGATCGAGGAGGCGGTCGGTCTCCTTCTAGACATGCTGCCCAATCTGCGTCTGGACCCGGCCCACCCCCGGCCGGAGGTGCGAGGCGTCTCCTTGCGCGGCCCGGACGCGGTCCATGTGGTGTGGGACGCCCCGTAGGCGCTCGCACCCCATTTCCCGCTGCGCCGCGGCGCGAAGCGCAGGGCCCCCATCGCGCGATGGGGGCCCTTTTGGCGTCGGCGAAACTCTTTTCGGCCGAACATTGCTTATGAAAAAAGCCGCCGACCGTTAAGCGGTCGACGGCCAGTCAGCCCCGAGCGGAACTGCGGGATTAGAAACGCTTGGTGAGGGAGGCTCCGTAGGTTCGCGGCTCGCCGATGAAGTCCGTCGCAAAGCCAAGACCCGCGGCATAGACGTCGGCGAACTGGCGGACGTTGTATTCCTTCTTGGTCAGGTTCTTCCCGTAGATGGCCAGTTCGATGTTGTGAGCGTCGAATTCGACGGTAAAGCGGGCGTTCAGCAGACCATAGCCTGGCGTGCGGGTCAGGACGTTCGCCGTCGCATAGATGCCCTGGGTCGTGGCCGATTGCTGGGCGGCCGGCGTGACCGGATTATAGAACTGCTTGCCCAGATAGGCGTAGTCGGCGTGCAGCGACACGCGCCCGAACGAGGTGGGCAGGGTCTGGGTGGCGCCCAGGTTGAATTGAACCTTGGGAAGCTGCGGCAATTCCTCGCCGCTCCGGTCCACCGGGCAGATCGACGAGGCGCCCGCGGCCTTGCAGCCCGTCAAGGACGCGCCCGGCACGGACTGCTGCTCGATGAACGATCCGCTCTTATACTTGCCGTTCATCAGGCTGAGGCTGCTGGTCAGCTCCATGCCCGTCCAAGGACGGTAGGCGCCTTCCAGCTCCACGCCATAGACCCGGGCGTCGCCGGCGTTGACGATGAATTGGGTGCTGGCCCCAGCCGGCGTCAGCGCCGCGGCGTTGCGCTGAACGTCCGACTGCCAGGAGTGGAAGACGGCGATGTTCGTGCGCAGGCGGTTTTCCAACCATGTGGCCTTTAGGCCCGCTTCGACGTCCCGCGTGGTCTCGGGCCGGAAGGCCGGAAGGCCGCCGGCGCGCGTGTTCCAGCCGCCAGACTTGGACGCCCGCCGCGTCTGCACATAGGCGAACACATCGTCATTGACCTGCCAGTCGATGCCGAATGTCCAAGCGGGATAGTCGAAGCTGGTCTTCTGGGTCTGGGCGCATACGCCCGCGACATCCGGGTTGGGCAGGTTGCACGTCGTGGCGACGCCCCAAGTGGAATAATTATACAGCTTGGTGTCGCGATCGTCCCAGGTCCAGCGAAGCCCGCCCGCGAGCCGGACGGCCTCGGTCAGCTGATAGTAGCCCTGACCGAAGACGCCGACCGAGCGATTGTGCACGTCGGCGAGGTTTTGCCCGGCCAGGCCGGCATAGGGACGGGTGGTGGCCGAATACGGCAGGAAGCCGAAGTTCTGCGACCGGCTGAATTCCTGGCCCTTCTCATCGGAGAAATAGCCGCCCGCGATGTAGGTGAACTTCTCGCCGACGCCCCCGTTGATCTGGAGTTCCTGCGACCATTGCTTGGAGCTGTAGCCGGCCCAGGTCGTCAGGATCGGGGCGGGCGTGCCGTCAGTGTCGACGACGCCGTCGGTATCGCTGAAGCGATAGCCAGTGATCGACTTCAGGGTCACGCCGCCCAGGTCCACCGAACCGTTGAGGCCAAAGCCATAGGCCTCCAGGCGATTGCCCAGCGGCATCGAGTACATGGCCCGGACATTGGCCGGCAGGCTGGCGAAGTTGGGATTGCTCGTCGGGACGAAGAAGCCCGTCGCGTAACTGTCGTAGAAGCCGCGATTGTGCAGGGAGGCGTTCAAGGTCGAAGCCAGACCGAACGGCCCGAACGAGCCGGTGGGCCCAAACAGCTCCGGCGCATAGGCATGCAGGGCGGTGAACTGGCCGTTGTCCTTGATCTTATTATAGTCGCCCGACAGGATCAGGCGAACCGAACCGTCTTCGTATTTGAGCTTGGCGCGAACGAAATCGCTGTCCTGGGCCCAGATGTCGCGGCCCAGCGGAATGTCCTGGCCGTACCCGTCGCGGCTCTTGGTGTTGGCGACCAGTCGGCCGGAGATCTTGTCGGTCAGGCCGCCATTAAGCACGAGGCTGGCGCCGTACTGACCGTAGTTGCCCGCTTCGATCTTCACCAGGCCGCTGTATTGACTGGTCGGGTCAGCGGACAGGATGTTGACCGCGCCGCCGATGGTGTTGCGGCCAAACAGCGTCCCCTGCGGCCCGCGCAGGACTTCGACGCGCTGCAGGTCGAGCAGGTCGGTGAGCCCTTGGGAGGGCCGCGGAATGTAGACGCCATCGACATAGATGGCGACGGCCGGGTCGTTGGAGACCAGGGCCTGCAGGTTGCCTTGGCCGCGCATAGCCACGAAGGCGAAACCCGACGCGGAAGGCGCGCCGGTGGCGATCGAGAGGCTGGGCGTTGTGCGTTGGAGATCGGTGACGTCGGCCACCTGGGCGCGCTCCAGCGCGGCGGCCCCGATCGCGGTGACCGCGACCGGCGTGCTCTGGAGATTTTCCTCCTGCCGGCGGGCGGTGACGACGACTTCTTCCAGCTGGTCCGACTGGGGCGAGGCTTGAGGCGCGGCGCTCTGGGCGAACGCAGGCGCCGTCAGCGCCGTGCAGGCCAGCAGGCCCAGCGCGCTTCCGCGCCACAGAAATTTGGACACAGGTTGATTGGTCCTGAATGGCATCGAAACCTCCCCTCGGGGGTCTAGCGCCCGCATTTTTATGGCCGCCAGCGAGCGCCATATTTACAGTCAAACTAAACAGAATTGGAAATCTGTCGCAAGAATAAAAATCTGAGATAAGAAGATCATTCCAAAACGCGACGATCAGTCGCGCGCTCGCCACATGGGCGGCCAAGCCTCATCAAGCGCCCATCAAAGCCCCCACCTCCCCGCATACGGATGACAGACGAGACCGGCATGACAGACACAGCCACCCTTTCGGGAAAGAAGATCATCGTCACGGGCGCGGCGCGCGGCATCGGGGCCAGCGCCGCCAGGGCGTTGACCGCGGCCGGCGCGAGAGTCTGCGGTCTGGATGTTTCGGTCGCCGCGGCCGGCGCGCCTGAGGTCAGGGACGCTGGGCGGCTGACCTTCGATCTGTGTGACGTGTCCTCGCGCACCTCGGCGACGGCGGCCATCAATCGGGCCGTCGAAGAGATGGGCGGCCTTGATGTCCTGATCCACGTCGCGGGGGTCCAGCGCTACACGCCCGCGGAGGCGATCACCGACGAGGAGTGGGACCTGGTGGTTGGTGTCAACGCCAAGGGCACGATGATCGCCAACCAAGCCGCCTTCCCCCACCTCAAGGCGCGCGGCGGCCGTATCGTCAATTTCGCGTCCGCGGCCGGCGCCATGGGCCTGCGCGGCTGCGCACACTACGCCGCGTCGAAGGGCGCGGTCCTGGCCTGGACGCGCACGATCGCCCAGGAGTGGGGACGCTACGGCGTCTCGGTCAACGCGGTCGCGCCCGGCATGTGGACGCCGATGTACGACACGACCCGCGCGGGCATGTCGCCCGAGCAGCTCGAGGCCCACGACCGGGGCATGGCCATGATGATCCCGCTGGGCGGTCGGCTCGGCGACCCGGACGCGGACATGGCGCCGGTGCTGGTCTTCCTGGCCAGCGACGCCTCGCGCTTCATCACCGGCCAGACCCTGGCGGTGGATGGCGGTCTGATGATGGTGCGCTAGCTTTGGTCGCCCGCCCCTGCCCGGGGCGCGTCCACGATCGGATTGACCAGCGTCCCGACGCCCTCGATCTCCACGCGCACCACGTCGCCCGGCGTTAACCACTGGGGGCTGGCCGCCGCCGCCGCGCAGCCGGAAGGCGTTCCGGTGGCGATCAAGTCGCCGGGATAGAGCGTGAAGATCGTCGACATCAGGTGAACCAGGTGCGCGACGTCCCAATGCATTTCGGCGATGTCGGCGCTCTGCCGCAGCTCGCCGTTGACGTGGGTGGTGAGCCGCAAGCCCTTGCAGCCTGGCGGCAACTCGTCAGCGGTGACGATCTCGGGACCGAGCCCGCCGGTGTTGAGGAAGTTCTTACCGGCGGTGACCGCCGAAGGGATGTAGTTGTAGGCGCGGACGCTGCCGTCGTTGTGGCAGGCATAGCCGGCGACGTGCTCGAGCGCGCTTTCGCGCGGGATCATCCACCCGCCCCGGCCAATGACAACCATCAGTTCGCCCTCGTAGTCGAGGGTGTCGGAGACTTCCGGCCGCCAGATAGGCCGGTTGTGGGCGACCATGGAATCGGGCGCGCGCAGGAACATGCCTGGAAACGTCGACGCCTCGGCGTTCATTTCGGGCGACGTGCTTCATGTAGGTCTTGCCCAGGCCGATGATCTTG